>OMQY01000004.1 GCA_900313405.1 uncultured Eubacteriales bacterium | reverse complement strand
TTGCTTCTATCAGAGAGCAGTATTGGATTTCATGGGCGATTTCATGAACTTCGAACCTAATGTTCTCCACTGCAACGACTGGCAGACAGGTATGATGCCGATGCTCCTCGATGCTCACTTCAAGAAGCACGGATATCACACAAATGTCCAGACTGTCTTTACGATCCATAACCTGAAGTATCAGGGTGTTCACTCTATCGATGTTGTAAGAGAGATGCTCGATCTTCCGGATGAGTATCTCCGCGACGAGTTCTGTATCAAGGATCGTGCCATCAACTTCATGAAGGCCGGTATCGTATATTCCAATTCCGTTACTACCGTATCTCCGACATATGCATATGAGATCATGACCGATTACTACGGTGAAGGTCTTAACTATACTCTTCAGAGATATGCATATAAGGTATCCGGTATCCTGAACGGTATCAATGACATGGAATATGATCCTGCAGTAGACGACAAGATCCCCATGAAGTATGACATCAAGAATTATAAGGAAGGTAAGGCTGCCTGCAAGAAGTCTCTTCAGGAGCAGCTCAGGCTTGAGGTTAATCCCGGAGCACCTCTTTGTGTCATGATCTCGAGACTCGTTGACCAGAAGGGTCTGGATCTTCTCCTTTATGTTCTCGATGAGATGCTCTTTGACGGAATGCAGATCGTCGTTCTCGGTACGGGTGATCCATACTACGAGAGAGCTCTGGCTGATACGGCGGCAAGGAATCCCGGCAAGATGTGTGCCTGCATCGACTTTGATTCAGGACTTGCTCATACGATGTATGCAGCTGCCGATATCTTCCTTATGCCTTCGTTGTTCGAACCCTGCGGTCTGTCGCAGCTCGTATCGATGAAGTACGGTACTGTTCCGGTAGTAAGAGAGACAGGCGGTCTCAAAGATACTGTCAAGCCTTATAACGAGTTCACAGGTGAAGGTAACGGCTTCTCATTTGCCAATATCAACGCACATGAGTTCCTGTTCATTACCAAGTCTGCATGTGATCTATACAGGAATCATAAGGATGTATGGGATAACATTATCAAGGCCGGCATGAGCGGCGACTATTCATGGAAGAAGAGTGCAGCAGAGTATGCCGGACTTTATTCCCTGATCACGGGTATCCCTCTGGAGCAGGACAAGCCTGTTGAGGCACCGGCTACCGTAGACCTTGCTGAGACAGTTGATGCTCCCGAAGAGAAGCCTGTCGCCAAGAAGCCCGCAGCCAAGAAGGCTCCCGCCAAGAAGTCCGTAGCAAAGAAGGCTCCTGCTAAGAAGCCCGCTGCAAAGAAGACTCCCGCTAAGAAGAGTTCTGCTTCCGATAAGGCTGCTGCGGAGACAAAAGAAGATAAGAAGGTATGATCGCGATGGGCTTCATGCATGCATCCAGGTCAAGTGAATACAGGACGCCCTTCGGGGCAATGCCGACTGACGGCAGGGTAGAACTGCATCTGGATACGGACAATGAAGCTTCCAAAGTTACCTTATGCTACACATACGGTCTCTATGATTTTTCATATCAGGAAGAGCCGATGTGCATCAAAACAGAGACAGAAGACTTAAGGCGTTATGGGGTAAGTATAAGCTTGCCCCATGAGCCGGGTCTTCTTTTTTATTGGTTCAAGTTCATAATGCCTTCTGAGGACGGTGAGCAGGTGCTGTTCTATGTTGCGGAAGGTGATACTTCAGACGGAAGCGGCAGAATATCAGGTGAGCCTCCCCGCGTCGGGGCAGAAGAGGATAAGTATCCGTATGCTTTCCAGATAACCGTATATGATAAAGCCTTCAAGACTCCTGATCATATGAAGGGTGCCATGATCTATCAGATCTTTCCCGACAGATTCGCGCGGGATAAGGACTTCTCGTTCGAGAGACTGAAGGCAGCTTCGCCCAGGGAAGAGAGGATATACCACGAAGACTGGTATGAAGATGTCGATATCAAGGGTAAACCTTCTACCGGGTATCTTGCATGTGACTTTTTCGGAGGGTCTCTTAAGGGCATAACCGAACATCTCGATTATATCAAGTCTCTCGGGATCGACATTATCTATCTGAACCCGATATTTGAAGCCAGGTCAAGTCATCGATACGATACGGCAGACTATCTTAAGGTCGATCCGATACTCGGCGGAAATGCAGCTTTCGATGAGTTGGCTCATAAGTTTTCCGAGAATGGCATACGTTTGATAATCGACGGTGTATTCAGTCACACCGGTGCGGACAGCATCTACTTCAATAAGTTCGACAGATATGACGGTATCGGTGCATACAGGTCGTACAGGACCGGAGAAGAGAGCAGATACCGTTCATGGTATTCCTTCTATAACGATGATGAAGGAAGCATTACATATGAGTCGTGGTGGGGATTCCCGGACCTTCCCAATGTGGATGAGAACAGCCTGTCGTATCGGGCATTCGTCTTCGGCAAGGACGGTGTAGTGGATACATGGACTTCGCGCGGCGCTTTCGGTATCAGGCTCGATGTGTCGGATGAACTGCCGGACAGCTTTATCCGTCAGATGAGAGATACACTTAAGGAGAAGACCGGCGGTGAAGGCATGCTCGTAGGCGAAGTATGGGAAGATGCCAGCAACAAATGCAGTTACGGATCTTATCGTGACTTCATGCTCGGAAGGACTCATGACAGTGTTATGGGCTACACTTTCCGTTCTACCGTGCTTGATTTCCTGTGCGGTTATATCGATGCGGCCGTGTTCAATTCAAGACTTGAAGGATTCCGCGAGAGATATCCTGCCGAGAGTTATTACTGTATCATGAACCTGATCTCATCTCACGATGTTCCGAGAGCTATGACGGTATTCTCTAAGCCTGAAGCGTCCGAGACACGCGAGGAACAGCAGAAGATAAAGGTTCCCGAGAAACTGGTCGATGATTGTACGAGACTGATGCAGATGGCTTATGCGATCCAGATCGGATACATCGGTGCCTCGTGCATCTATTACGGCGATGAGATCCTGATGGAAGGTTATAAAGACCCGTTCAACAGGCGGACATATCCCTGGGGCAGGATCGACGGAAGGGCAGAAGAGAACCTTGAAGTCGTAAGGAGGCTGGCTTCATTAAGGATTCAGAATGATGTCTTAAGGACAGGTTATTATGAGACTCTCTATGCCGAAGGCAGTGCGATGGCCTTCAGGCGATTCGCAGATGACAAGCGCCAAGACTTTTTCGGTAGAGATATAAAAGCCGGAAGCGATAATATAGTGCTGTTGCTCAATAAAGGTGACAGACCGTTGTACTTCAGTGTGCAGAGCGGTAGGAAGGTAACCGTTTCAGATGAGGGTGATGTGCCTCTTGCCGAGTATAATGTGCTTCACGGGATCGATGACACGATGCAGATCGGTCTGCCGCCGGATTCTTTTATTTTCGTGATTTATTAAGTATAATTGATATCGTGACGATGATCATAGGAGGGAAGATATATGTCTGAATCAGAAGGTCTGGAGATCATCCGGGCAAAAACCGAAGATATTACCGATAAGAAGTGCCCAAGCTGCGGAGCTACGCTTCAGTATGATCCTGATACGAAGAAGCTTGCATGCCCATACTGCGGTTTTGCAAGAGAGATACCTGCCGAGATGGCTGCCGATACCGTTCAGGAGCAGGACTTCGAATCGGCCAAGCTCAGGGCAAGCCAGGACTGGGGAACAAAGAAGAAGAGTATTGTGTGTAAGCAGTGCGGCGGAGAGACTGTCTATGACGAAGCAGAGACAGCTGCCAGTTGCCCTTTCTGCGGTTCCAATAACATAATGCCCGTTGATGACGATGAGGATATCATGGCTCCGGGCGGGGTCGTTCCGTTCGAGATCTCACAGGAGAAGGCGTCTCAGCTCTTCAAGAGCTGGCTCGGAGGCAAGCTCTTTGCCCCTAATGCCGCTAAGCAGGCCTGTGTTGCCAAGGACTTCAACGGTATCTACCTCCCTTACTGGACATATGATACTAATACGTCTTCCATCTATACGGTAAGCCTCGGATTCGACTATAAGGACGGCGATGAGACTAAGACCCGCTGGAAGAACTACAGCGGCGGTTATGATGAGTTCATCGACGATGAAGTCGTATATGCCAGTAAGAAGACAACAGATCCTTATATAAGGAAGGTATCGATCTTCGACTTCAAGAAGCTTCGTCCTTATACACCCGAGTTCATCGCCGGATTTGCTGCCGAGAGATATACAGTAGGTCTTGATGACGGATGGAATGAGGCAAAGAAGACTATCAACCAAAAACTGAGGAATCATCTGTCATCACAGCTGATGAGACAGTATCACGCTGATCATGTTCGTAATCTTAATCTGAACACACAATATTCTGATATTACTTTCAAATATCTGCTTGCACCGATCTGGCTGTCCAACTTTAAGTATAACGGTACTCTCTATAAGTTCGTTGTTAATGGTCAGACAGGTAAGATCGCCGGCAGGTCGCCGATCTCCTGGATCAAGGTCATGATAGCCGTACTTATCGGCATTGCCATCCTGATCCTCCTGTTCGGTCTGATGAACTGACGAATCACATAGAATACAGCCGAATAATCAGAAATGGCGTTCCGGTCAACGGAACGCCATTTCCTTTGTATGTACGGATTCTGTAAAGAAAAATAGATGTCAATGTCAAAATAATGACATAAATGTGGCAAAAAGGC
>OMQY01000245.1 GCA_900313405.1 uncultured Eubacteriales bacterium | reverse complement strand
CGACTCCGGATGCAAGACTGTTTTCGATATCGCACCTGCACTCCTCTCTCCCCTCTCAGGCGAAGAGATCAGAGCAAAGCTGCTGTGATGGATAACTGAGAACAAGAGCAAGCGGGACCGTCTCATGCGAGCGGTCCTTTTTTGATGTTGTTGGCTGCGATATGCACACTCAGAATGGATTTTCGTCTTTGAGTGTGCAATCCCGAGTTCTCGCTACTTCTCATCCTCGAAGAATGTCTCGTACCCGACAAAGACCTCGTTGATGTCGACGTCGGCCTTGAACGAATAGTCATAGTAGTGCTCCAGCGACGGATCCGGACTCAGGTTCATGTCCATCTCTTCGCGGATCTTCTGCCTGACGGCGCGCCTCTTTCCGAAAATATAATTCAGTCCGCGCCTCACCGGGTTCAGGATATTGTACTTGCCTGTTGCTTCTTCCACATCTTTTGCTATGGCGAGAACAGCCAGCATCGGCACGGCCGCGGAGCATGTGAGACCAATGATCAGATAAGCCACGAAGGCTTGCTCAGGCTCCATTCGCGCCCAGAAGATCATTGCGAGTATCAGGAGGATGACCGGCAAGAAATACGACGCGTTCACCAGATAATACCTTGTCAGGCGCAGGGCTTTCTTCACACCGCTTACCGGCAGTTCTCCGTCGACCTTGCCTGTCTGACCGTTAACCGCGATCTGATAATGCGCGCCTTTGTATTCATATGTCAGGATCCAGACCGGGAAGAGCGCGTACTTCTGCTCCAGTGCATACGGTGAGACAACGCACGCATCCGTCCGGTAATAGTAGTATCCCTTTGCAGACTCGGCCGCCGCCTCCCTGCCGTACTTACGAAGGCGCGCCAGTATGCGGTCGGAGAGCTTGTCGACCGACTGATCATAGCGCTGGGCATAGAATCCCTGCAGATACGAACTCGCGAAAGGCCGCATCTCCGAGCAGTCAAAAGGCTCGATCGACTCCATAAGGACATCTCTCATGTCGATCGCCCCGTCGAAAGGAACATTCTTAAGTGCGATATCTATCTCAGACACCACGGAATACTTCTCTTTCCCGCTGACACTGTCCTTATATCCGGTGCCGTACGTATGCATCTCACAGTGCGAATCCATGAGCCAGAACGGAACATACATCCCGGTGATCTTTTTGATAGTCTCGCCTGTGAGGAAACCCTTCGGAGCGTACTTCTTCCCTGCGGCGAACTCCTTTATCTTCGCGAGCGCCTCATCCTTCGTGATCTTGAACGGGATCACGTAATCCGGGTGGAACCTCCGAGTCAGCCGTCCGACAACGAGTGACGGCGAACCGCAGAAAGCGCAGAAAGTAGCACTCGTATTGTTGTCCGCTACGATCTTGGCGCCGCAGGAGTTACAGATGATCTCCTGCCTCTCCTCTTCATCCTCTTCCGCCTCGCCCTGATCGGGTATAACGATCTGAGAGAGCAGGTCGATCTTCTCGGGACTGTAGGAGCTGCCGCAGAAAGAGCATGTCAGTATCCTCTCCTCTGCCGAGTAAACGAGATTATACCCGCACGACGGACATTTGTTAGATTGTGCCGAGAGTTTTGCCATAGTTTTATCCCCTTATATCCATCGGGTATTATACCATAGCAAAACACCCCGTCACCTCTTTTTGAGGGGACGGGGTTGGGGGATATCAGCGCGTTGTCTTACGCCTCGAGTATGACGTTGATCACATAGTCATAAAGATCGGCGGAATTCTCGATCACATAATCCTTGAGGACTGTTGTGTCGAAGACAGGCGTGGCAGGTTCTGTAGGCTCGTAACCATCGTACGTCCCGCAAAACTCACCATAGATCTCGACTTCGGCAGTGATAAGGACATTACCCTCGAGCAGAACGATCTGCTTGATCGAAGCGTCGCATACGCCCGGCTCCCAGCCGAGGAACCAGTTGTCACCCTGATCCTCAACTCCGGAGTAGTTCTTGAATTCACCGTAGAGTTTGTCGAACTGTTGTTCCGCGATACCGGCATTATCAAAGACGATGAAAGAAACATGATCCCTGCAGTCATTTGTCTGATAGCTCGACGTGCAATAGATATTGAGTCTGAGCACACCGTCCCAGTCACTCTTGCAGACCGACCACTTATTCATAACAGTCGTGCGGTCTCCTACCTCCAGGTCATAGTCCGCCACACATCTCTTGGCGGTAGGCAGTTCCTGACTTCCACGACCTCTTTGCCTGGTCTCGCCGTCACCCCTGCCGAGCGCCATCAGTGCAGCGCCGCCTGCCATCAGAATACATACAACTGCGATCACGATGATAGTCGCTAATCTTGAGAAACCCTTACGATTATTCTTCATATCCATAACCTCCGTCGCCGCCCGGCTCGTCCCGGTGTATCAGCCTTGTTACCGTATATACAATCGGCTAAACGGGTTTGTTGCAAGAATTAATATTTCTCGCGAAAAAGGTCAGATCATCAGCGATGATCTGACCTGAGGTGACGGCACCATATCTTTATGGGTTACCTGTAGTTAATATCATAATTATTGAATCGTGTTTTTGGGTGTTTGACAACTCTATCGACAACTATTGGAGAGAATAGTTGTCGCATTAGTTGTCGAAGACGCTGATATGGCAAGATCTACACCGGCGCCTCATATTTGTATCATCGGGAGTAACAAAATAGTGTACGAGCCT
>OMQY01000003.1 GCA_900313405.1 uncultured Eubacteriales bacterium | reverse complement strand
TCTCATCGAAAGCCCCGCCCTGGCAGAACACCTTGCCCACCTTCCTCTCATGGCTGCATATCGAGATGCATCCGCTCGCATTAAGGCCGTTCTCGACATACTTCATGAAGTGGCCGAGGTTCATGTAGTCGATGTATCCGGGTTCAAAGACAACCCCGCAATCGACACCTTCGAGAGGCATGATGTTAACGCCGCACAGGGCTGTGGCAATAGCATAATTGCCGTAGTTATTTGTCATGTCGAGATTTGTGTGGCAGGCATAGTTTGCGATATCGCACTGGATCATGGACCTCAGGAGCCTTCCCTTGTAATCGTCTTCAGTAACCGATAACATGCCCACAAAGATAAGCGGATGATGAGAGATGATCATCTCAGCCTTATTGCTGATGGCATATTCCACGGCCTTCCCGGTCGTATCAAGAGACAGGACACATCTCTTAACGATAGCCTCTCTGTCACCGGCGATCAGCCCGCAGTTATCGTAATCCTCTGCATTCTCCAGAGGAAATACTGACTCCAGGAACATTGCGATATCATCAACTGTTACTTTGTTGCTCATTTTCCATCCTCCTCATGAGCTCAGCAAGGCGGCCGTCGCCCCTCGCCCTGACTTTGTAGACGCGATCGAGGAACTCCTTATACTCCGGATACCTGTCAAACTTCTTCAGCATGACCGGACCATAGTAGATCTCCTCATCGCTCAGATCAGCAGCTCCGCCCTTATATTTTACACATAAAGCACAATAATAAAAACCGGCTTCATTCACATACTCTTCGTCAATGATCACAAACCCCCGGCCCGCAAGCCACTCGCGCAGTTCCGGAAGTGATTTCTGCGGCTGCAGGTAAAATGTAACGTCCAAAGCCCCGTCAAACCTGCGGTCACAGGCTCTCCCGACGATATCCATTATATTGTTCCCGCCCATGCCCGCGATCACCACGATATCGCCGTCTTTGAGCACGACGTTATCAAGTCCGTCTGTTAGCAGCACATCAGCCCTGTCCGCAATATTATTATCAGATATGGCCTGTCTTGACTTCTCCAATGGGCCTTCGTTGATGTCTGTCAGAAGCGCCGTCTTTGCTATTCCGTGCTTTATACACCATACAGACAGGAGTCCATGATCGGAACCGACATCTATCAGCCTCTCCGCATTGGGCGAGTTGACGGATGCCATATCTATGATCATCTTAAGCCTTGAATTAATATTGTTCATTACAGTCTGTCGTACTTCTTCCTGACGTTCTGTGAATAATAGTCGAGCTTATCAAGTTCCAGCTTGATCTCCTGCCGCTGTTCCCCCTTGGCAGAACCCAGTATCTCGTACAGTTCCTTGGATCTCTTGCTGCAGAAATCAAGCCTCAGCTTGTAGAGAGTCTTAAGGTAGACATCCGTTACGACATTTATGTCACGCATCTGCTCAGCTTTTCCGTAGAAACTGAAGAACACATTTTCGGCAGGGGCACCGCGCAAAGTATATTTCTTAAGCACCTCTATCATCTTAGCCGGTGTGACGCCCTTCCCTTCCACAAAATTCTCAAGGAAGAACTTGCAGATGGCCTTCATGTTACTCCCGTGAAAATCGCCGGGTCTCAATATGTCTTCTTTGGGTATCCTGTTAATGTCGAGAAGCGCTCCTTCCATATAGCATGCATATGTAAGTATGACAAGCTCCGCATCCGTTGCAGCATCAGCACCGGGATCAGAGGTCACTTCATTCCGCACATTCATCTCTTCCTGTGCCTGCCTCTTATTGTCCCTCTCGCTCATCCTCTTTTCCTGTTCGATCTCGTTCTTCGCCAGGTCGTTCATCTTGGCAAGGATAAGTTCCGGATTGGCCTTCAGATAAACAGATGCATTCGCAGCCATCTTTGAGCGCTTGATCTCATCATTGAGCAGCGATCCGTAAAGGCAGATATCATCCTGGTAACGTTCCGTATCAAGCCCCATGCCGTCGGTATAATTATCGTCATAGGCCCTGTCTGTCAGGTACTGGTCAACATACTTGGAATTCGTGATCACTTTGACGAATTCCTCTGCTCCGTACATCTTGATGTACTCGTCCGGGTCTTTGCCGCCCGGAACCCTGGCGATCTTAATCTTGATCGCGAGTCCCGTCATCTTACGCAGATACCCCAGCATCATCCTTATGGCACGGAGT
>OMQY01000090.1 GCA_900313405.1 uncultured Eubacteriales bacterium | reverse complement strand
TTATGTGTAAAGATACCGGCATTCTCCTTATATCCGCCCGGATATGTGGAGATCTCACCATACTGGATGTAGTACTTTGTGAATGCAGGATTGTTGAGTACGAGACCGAACTTTGTATTGAGTCTCTCATCGATGGAATCAAGTGTCTTGATGTCACAGCCCTGATCCTTACCGATCTCGGACATGATAGCGAAGCCCTGAGGCTCGATGAAGATCTGACCTTCCTCGCACTCCTTGGAACCCATCTTCTCGCCATTTGCATCATAAGCTCTGAGGAACCAGTTACCGTCCCAAGCGGACTCCATAACGTTCTTCTTCATCTTGTCGATCTCTGCCTGAGCTGCAGCTGCCTCATCATCCTTGCCGAGGTGCTTGAGGATAGCAACATAGTTAGGACCTGCATATGTGAAGAGTGTAGCAACCATTACAGACTCGGCAACCTTGGAGTAGCCGCCCTCGGCAGCAAACTTCGGGTTGGTGTATGTCTGGAAAGATTCACCGGGTGTATCGGAGAAGCAGGACAGATTGATACAGTCATTCCAGTCAGCTCTCATTGCCAGTGGCAGTCCGTGAGGTCCGAGGTTATTAACGATGTGATAGAAGGAAACCTTCAGGTGGTCGAGCATAGGCTGAGCAACGGACATATCGTTGTCATAAGGAACCATCTCGTCGAGGATACCCCAGTCACCTGTCTCCTTGATGTAGGCAGATACAGAGAGGATGAGCCAGAGCGGATCGTCAGAGAAGTCTCCGCCGATGTCGGCATTACCCTTCTTTGTAAGAGGCTGATACTGGTGATAGCATCCGCCGTCCTGGAACTGAGTGGAAGCGATATCAATGATCCTCTCTCTTGCTCTCTCGGGGATCTGATGAACGAAGCCCAATACATCCTGGTTGGAATCTCTGAAGCCCATACCACGACCGATACCGGACTCGAAGTAGGAAGCCGAACGTGAAAGGTTAAATGTAACCATACACTGATACTGATTCCAGATGTTGACCATACGGTTAACCTTGTCATCAGGTGTATCAACATTAAGGATGCCGAGGAGCTTATCCCATGTTGCCTTGAGCTCATCAAGACCTGCAGCAACCTTCTCGGGTGTGTTGTACTTCTCGATCATGGCATTTGCCTTGACCTTATTGATCGTCTTACCGTCAGCTTCGAACTTCTGGTCTACAGGCATCTCGACATAACCGAGGATGTAAACGAGAGTCTTTGTCTCGCCTGCTGCGAGAGTGATCTCCTTATAGTGTGAAGCGATCGGAGACCAACCGTCAGCAAAAGAGTTGTTTGCCTTACCTGCCTCAACAGCCTGAGGATTATTAAATCCGTTATAGAGACCGATAAAAGAATCACGATCTGTATCATAACCGTCGATCTCGTCATTTACAGTATAGAAAGCAAAATGATCACGACGATCTCTGTACTCTGTCTTATGGAAGATAGTAGAGCCTACGACCTCAACACGGCCTGTAGAGAAGTTCCTCTGGAAGTTCGTGCAGTCGTCCTGAGCGTCCCACAGACACCACTCGGCAAATGAGAAGAGCTTGAATGTCTTAGCTTCGGAACTCTCGTTAGAGAGAACTACCTGCTGAACCTCTCCGTCATAGTTCTGAGGTACGAAGAAAGTAACTTCAGCCTTAAGTCCGTTCTTCTTACCTGTGATGATAGTATATCCCATACCATGACGGCACTCATACTCATCAAGCTCTGTCTTTACAGGAGACCATCCGGGATTCCAGATAGTACCATTGTCATTAATGTAGAAATAACGTCCGCCCATATCGATCGGTACATTGTTATAGCGGTAACGTGTGATCCTGCGCAGCCTTGCATCTTTGTAGAAGCTGTAGCCTCCTGCTGTGTTGGAGATCAGAGAGAAAAATCCCTGAGTTCCCAAATAGTTGATCCAGGGATACGGGGTCCTGGGTGAAGAAATAACATATTCCTTCCTGGCGTCATCGAAATGACCAAACTTCATAGTCGTAGCCTCCGTCATCGGTATTCTTCGTGAAAAGTGCTTATATTTTACACTATCTCAAGGCAAATATGAACAAACAACATGTAAATTCTTCTTCATTAGAGGACATTAGATCAGAACAAAAAAGCGCCCTTCCGAAGAAGGGCGCCATGTTCGTTTTAACTGTTGAAGTTAAAGGATTACTCCTTAACACCACCGGCAGCAACACCCTGGATGATGTATCTCTGCAGGAAAGCGTAAACGATGATAACAGGGATAACAGACGCGGACAGACCCATGTAGATCATACCGTAATCCGTGTAACGGTCACCATAGAGCTGAGCAACCATCAACGGGAGTGTCTTGTTCTCCGATCTGTTCAAGAGGATCGAAGGAGCGAAGAAGTTGTTCCAAGATCCCAGGAAGGAGAAGATACCCTGTGTAGCAAGTACCGGTACCATGATCGGCAAGCAGATCCTGTTGAAGGTATAGAACTCGCCGGCACCGTCGATTCTCGAAGCCTCGATGATCTCGGTTGAGAGTGAAGTCTCGAGATACTGCTTGATGAAGAATACGGTCGCAGGAGCAGCGATAGCCGGAAGAATAAGCGGCCACTTTGTTCCCAACAGACCCAGGGAGATCATCAATCTGTAGAAACCTGTGATATTAACAGCCGTAGGAACCATCATAACTCCGACGATAATAGCGAATATCGTCTTACGACCCTTGAAGTTATAGACAGAAAGTCCATAAGCAGTCAGTGCCGAGAAGTAAACGGTCAGTACTGTTGATGACACAGAGATGATAAGGGAGTTCTTAAAACCGATAGCAAAGCTGAAGGTTGATCTCTCCTTAAGGTTGTTCCAGTTGTCGATAACCTGGTGCATATGCTTGAAGTTAGGCCACAACTTGATAGACTTCTGAACATTGAAGGTATCCCATGTGGCATTCATGAACATGAACCAGAAAGGAATGATCGCCAAGATGGAGAAGAAGATAACTACTACATAGACCAAAGCACTGTAAGCTGCAATGGAGCCGGACTTACTGCGCAACTTTACTTCATTGTTACTCATTTTGCAGCACCTGCCTTTCTTGCGAGCTTCTTAGCCTTTGCAGCCTTAGCTGCGTCCTTATCTCTCATGATATAGAAGATGATCAGTGAGAGGACAGTAGTTACGATAAACAGGAGTACGGACGTCGCAGAAGCGATACCTACCTGCTTAACCGCCGCCTTACCGAACGCCATGTTGTTTACATACATGAGAACGGTCTGTGTGGACCTGATATATGTACCATTGAAATTGATCAGAGCCGGATTCATGTTCAGGTTCTGAGGAATATCGTACATCTGCAAACCACCGATCATGGAAGTAACCATTGTGTAGAGCAGGATAGGTCTCAACAGAGGCATTGTGATCTTGGTATATGTCTGGAAGGAATTAGCACCGTCGATCTGAGCGGACTCATAGAGAGACTCGTTGATCGATGTAATACCTGCGATCAATACGATCATGGTATTGCCGTACCACATCCAGAAGTTAATGAAACATACGATGAGTCTTGTAGGCCATGCCTTCTGGAAGAAGTTATATCCGTCAGGATCATTGAATACATTTCTCAGTATGTACTGTACCGGAGGCAGAGCATCCGGGTTGGTCGAATACGAGAACAGTCTTCTGAAGAAGATAGCTACCGTAACGGCCGTGATAACGTTAGGAAGGTACATCAAAGCCTTCATGAGGCCGAGGCCCTTCAGGTGGAGCTTAGTATCCGTAAACCATGCTGAGAGCAACAGAGCCAGGAGGATCTGAGGTACGAAGCCTACGACCCACATCTCGGCTGTTGTTATAAATGCACCGAATACAGTGTTCCTTCTGGAGGTTGATGTGAAGATCTCCTTGAAGTTGTCGAATCCGACACAGAGATACTTCTTGGAAGCATCTACCTTGGAATACAGCGTAGGAGGATTATCGATCTTCTCCTCTGCCATACGTGTGTAGATGATAGACTCCTGCCAAGCATTGTAGTACTGGAGAAGCTCATGATCATCGATGTCCATCTGCTTAGCAGCCTCATATGCAGCTTCTGTCTCTTCAGCGGGAGTGATCTCGTTGTCGAGCTTGTACTGGTTAACGAGTCTGACGTTGTCCATATAGACATCATTCATATCATCATAGAAATCCAGTGTGAACTTGTCAGCAAGTGTCTCTGTCCAGCCCATAGGCATAACGTCTTCCTTGAACTGGTTGTACTTCTTGATGCTGAACTCACCGTTGAAAGTGATGTACTTATCAACATTAACAGCATCAGCGCTGTCAGCGTAGGAAGCAAAAGAAGCGATATCTGCTCTTCCCTGAGCTTCCCAGTAAGCCTTGATATCAGAGATCAGAAGAGCTACGAGACGCTCTTCGTCACTGATCTCGCGGGGATCATAGTTCTCAAGGGAATAGAGAAGGTTTGCATTCTCGCCGTCTGTAGCGGGAGCAAAAGCTGTTCCGTCATAGACATAGCTTACTACGTTGATGATACCTGCATTCTGCAGGGACTGGATATCCTCATAGAGCGTTGTGTCTGTTCCGGAAGGTACTTCTTCCTCACCGGCACCGTAAGCTTCGAGGCTCTCAAAAGAATCGAGATTGTTTACAACATCGATCCAGTCATTACCTGTAAGATATGCAGTAAGATCGCTCATGAAATCGACGGAAACGGAGCCAACGGAAGCATAAGATGTCTCGCCGTCTTCGCCTTCCTCGGCAACATAAGCGCTGGGGTTCTGTAAGTGTTCACAGATGAAATAGAAGGTCGGATCAGAGATCAGAGCCTGATCGTCCAGAGCCTTATTAAAGTATGTCCAGAGCGATACTTCATCTGCATATTCGGATGCGAGATAATCCATCCATAATGTCTGATTCTCATCGAAGTTCGATGTATCAGCAAGCTTATCAAGGAATTCCTGATATTCTTCACTCGTGATGATCGTCTCAGGAGTGATCTCGATAGCCTCTTCCTCTTCCTCGCTTGCGGAAACCGGATTAGCTATCGCGTCTAATGTCGTGAATATCTTGGACATCGACGACTGCATGTTTGTAGCCTCGGCATTAACAGTTGAATAGTTCTTATACCAAGCATTAAGCTCAGAATAGCCGTCAGCTGTCATGTATTCCATGGAATCATTGTCGTAGCACTGCTGCAACATATCCAATGTGGACTGGCTTACAAATTCATTGGTGCCGAAGTTGATGATATTCTTTACACCGCTATCGAGAGGTGCATACTGATCCGCTGTATCCTGTACCAGGAAGAAGTTACGGATTACATTGTATTCTCTGAGCTTCATTCCGACATTGTTATCGAAGGAGGAATCGATCCTGGGATCGTCTCCGAGATACTTTGTCAGATCCAGGTAGCGGTCATAATAAACCTCTTTATCGTCAAATCCCCAGAAGTCTGCAGTTGTTGTCTTCATGTTAGCAGTACTGTACCAGAATGTGGTAAGCAACGGATACAGGCTGAACAAGCAGTAAACAATTACAAACGGGGCGATAAAGATATAACCGTACTTGGTATAGCTCAAGCCCTTGCGTCTGGGGCTGCGGTTAGTACCTCTTGCCATTTTTCTTACTCTCCAAAATTATTTTGCCCAAAAAATCGGAAAAGAATATGCGGGGCAGGGCATCGCCCCACCCCGCACAAATTACCTTAGTTACGCAATTCGGTTATGAATTACAGAATACCCATAGCCTCAACGTTCTGTGTGAATACCTCAACTGCTGCAGCAGGAGAATCGATATCGCCAGCAAGGTAGGAGTTAACAACATTGTTGAACTCGTCGTTGATAGCCTGGTCGTTCTCACCAACTGTAGAGTTGTCGATGCCCTGAGCTGCAGCGAGAAGAACTGCTGCAGGGTTCTGGCCTGCGAGATACTCAACAGAGTATGTAGGATCAGAAGCGAGGTCTGTCATGATAGCAACGGAGTTAACGAACTCACCTGTTGTTGTCATGTCGCGGAGGTTAGCCTCGTCGAGAGCAACAGATCTCATGATCTCAGCAACGGAAGCCTTCATGTCGCAGTACTTGGAAGCCATCATCCATGTGCCGCCCCAGAAGAAGTCACCAGGAGCCTTTACGAGACCCCAGTCACCAGTTGTCGGGTTGTCCGGGAAGCCCATGCAGAAGTTCAAGAGCCACATAGGACCCCAGTAAGAAAGAACGGAAGAGTTGGACATGTTAGCTGTCCAAGCGTCAGACCACTGACCAGCCTCGAATGTGAGACCCTCATCGTACAGGATCTTAGCCATGTCGAAGTAATCCATCATGATAGGATCAACAACAACTTCACCGTTTACGATCCAACCGGATGTACGTGTGTTCAGGATAGCTCTCCAGATCTCATCTGTACCGGAAACAACCTTTACTTTACCCTCAGATGCTTCGTTTACGGAACGAGCTGTCTCGATGAAAGCATCCCAAGACTCGAAGTACTGCTGTACATCTTCAGGCTCGGAAACGCCAAGGTATGTGTTTGCAAGTGTTCTGTTGTAGAAAACACCGCAAGGGCAGGCCTGCCAAGCAAGACCCTTGATAACGTCGTTATCGTCAGCTGCGAACTGGAGTGTGTAGTTATACATCTCTGTCAGCTCGGAATAAGCGATACCGATGTCATTGATTGCGATTGTGTTGTCAGAGTTCATGTACTTACGAGCGTAGTCAGCATCACAAACAAAAATGTCAGGAGCGTCCTCACCGGAAGCCAGAACCTGGTCGAGCTTTGTCTGATATGTATTGGACTCAGTTGTCTCGAGATCGTAGTTGTCACCCCAGTACTTTGTAACCAGACCAGGGAACTCCTCGTTCCAACCATAGATCAATACCTTATCGCCCTCGTCCTCAACCTCAGCAATTGTCTTCTCGAAGAACTCAGATTCAGGAGCTTCTGTCTCAGTCTCAACAGGCTCTGTCTCTGTCTCTGCGGGCTCAGTGTCGTCTGTCTCTGCGGGCTCTGTCTCGGATTCTGTAGCATCTGTTGCAGGAGCAGCAGTTGTCTCATCCTCGTCATCGTCCTTAGAGCAAGCAGCAACAACGCCGAGAACCATTGCCATAGACAACATCAAAGCAATAATCTTCTTTGTCTTCATTGTTTTTGCCTCCTCATAAATAAGGTTTTATTTTCTGTCCATTAGGACCTTATGCAACTTGCGCATCGGATCAGTCCCACGCGCGTTCCGCCTGCTTTGAGCGCACTATGGCATCCAAAGACGCGGACTCTTACAGTGGAAGTTTACAACAAATCGTACAGAGTTGCAACATTTTTTTGTGCGAATAGCACGGAACAGCACAAAACTGCCACAAATTCATTTCGCTTTTGCTTATGCTTAACACCAAATACAGAATGGTAATGTGTCAGGCAACCCCATATACTGTTTTTCCGTATCGGTTAAGATATTCTGAGTAATTATTCAGATCGACCGTCGTATGCGCAGCATGTCCGTTGATCGTGCCGTATATCTCAGC
Organism: uncultured Eubacteriales bacterium; assembly: GCA_900313405.1. The sequence goes on along the minus strand of OMQY01000090.1, from coordinate 3,247 downwards.
CGTAGCAGTCTCGGCTCCGGGAGTCTGGCATGCTATGAATGTCACTTCACAATCTGACGGATCGATCTCCTCATCCTCTACCGAATTGGCAAGGGTCGAAGTAAGGGCATTTAACAGCCCGTTATAGTCAGATGCAACAGAAGCTATCGTAACATACTGTCCGGTAAGAAGATCAAAGGATGCATACTCGTGTCTTGATGTGACTATACTGTCGCCTCTTCTCACCTCATAATCCATTATCACGCTGAAGACTCTACCGTTATCGGAATAGGCGTAACCGACGGTTACGCCGTATGCCTCATAACTTCCGGATGTGACTGTCTCTTCCTGATCTTCGTCATCATCCTCATCTTCATTCTCTTCATCATTCTGCTGTTCCGTTATCGAAGCACCTTCAACCGAGAGCTGCGCGAGCCCTTCGTTAGTGTATCTGTTGTATAAGCCTTCTGCCTCACAGTAGAAACCGTCAAGTATAAGGTTGATAGCAGCTGATACATTGTCCGTACCGGCATCTATGGCTATCCGTTCACCTTCAAAAGCAGCAACGGTCACGTCTTCCTCGGTAACATAACTCTCACCGAAGTTCTCACAGTTTATCGTGATGTCATCGGTAATCTCCGTCTGTATGAATTCCGAGAAATCTACACGTTCAGGCGCAGGGATCGGAGTAGGAGTCGGAGTGGATGTAGGTACCGGGGTTGCAGTCGGCTCGGGCGTCGGTGTAGGAGTTATAGTTTCGAGAGGTTCACCGGCCGGTTCCGTCTCACGACTCTCATCAGAGTCACCCGTAGCAGGAGCAGTTGTTTCATCAGGATCTTCATCCGTTATGGAATCACGCAGATCATCAAGACCTTCACTCAGTTTATCCTTATCGACCGAACACGAAGAGAGGATCATAGAGAACGCCGTTATGACAGCGATCGCGGAAAACTTATGCCCTGTTCTTTTCATACCTTTTCCCTCCACAATAAAACAACCGATAGTATATATTTTTCATTATACTTATCGGTTGTTAAATTTATGTTGCATTACGGTTTTATTTCATGTTCTCGAGGTCGCCCGGAGTCTCAGGCCCGTCCTCATCTTCGTCTCCCGCATCCTCTTCGACAGGACTGTCTCCCGGAGAATACTTGCGGATCTTCAGGACGACCATGATAATGCCGATGATAAGCAGGATAATGCCCAGTATTATCAGGACAAGATCAACGAAAAGGTGCTCCGTAGCTATTCGCGCAGCCCTCTCCCAATAAGGCAGCTCTATTCCGTCCGGAACTTCACTGTTTCCGATCGGGATCACGGATTGCCACACCTTGGTAAAGAACAGTCTTCCGGTAACACTTACGACGAGCATCTTCGGATCCTCGGAAGAGTAGTTGGGCAGTGCAGTCTTCATGTCATTGACTGCTACGCCCTTAACAGCCTCAGGAAGAAAAGCTTCATAACATTGGATAGCTACATCTTCTGCCCCGTCTTCAAGGAATTCCGCCTCCAGTGTCGAGAAATAGACATATGCTCTCGAGACATCCGTATCGGCTTTCTTATCCATGCTGCTGTTCGGTTCAGCAACGACTCCTGCGATAGTATAGACCTTACCCCAGAGACTTACCTTGAATCCGACGACATCATATGAATTAAAGAATCTCCATGCCAGTACATCGTTTACGACGATCAGCTGCGGATCAGTACAGATCTCGGGAAGGAATCCGCCGGACATGTATTCGAAGGGATGGAATGCCTTGAAGTTGCCTCCGACGGCAACGATATCACACTCTGCCTGCTTGACCGGAGCAGAAGGATTATCGGAGGGAGCAACCGTGTATACATCACCTGTCAGGCACGACGACCAGCAGTCTTCCCAGTTATTGGGAGAACCGTCGGTATTAAGACCACGTTTGTTAGTCGACGTATTAACTGCATCTGCAGCTCCCTGAAGCGACGTTCTTATCGTGCTCAGATCAGTCCTCTTGATAGACGTCTCGGGATCCACGTATCGAAGCGGTGACCCTGCTCCGCCTGTTCTTGCCCCTCCGGCATAAACAGCTACGTGTCTGTAATCACTTCCGCCCTGGGACCACACGGTATTCATCCTGGTGTCGAACCGGTCTTCCGTAATAACCGCTGCTCTGATAGAACCGATCGACAACAGCAATACCGATGCCAGGAGTACCCAGAAGGGCGCTGCCATTACGAGCTTCTTAAGTTTGCGCTTGCTGTCGGAACCGACGCGCTTTATGTATCTCTTTGTTCTGTCAAGGACAAACATTATGCTCTCTCCCGTCAGTTCTTCTTATAGTCCTCGAGTCGTACTCTGTCACCGTCGTGCAGAGGCTTCTCGCTTCTGATAACGATCATATTGTCGCCGAGCTGGTCGGAAGATATTGCCGTCATCGAACCGTCTGTTGCTTCTACCGTAACGTCAACACGCTTTACGACATACTTGTCACCGAGAGGGCCGGAACTTGACTCGATGATATAAACGAAGTTTCCGGTATTATCCTCGTTAACGGCGCTTGCCGCGATGACTCTGTCATAATCGCTGTTAGCTCTGTCCGCTATAGCAGTTATGCTCTCACCCGGGTATGCGCTGGAATCAACGGAGCACTTTACAAGTCTCTCTTCACGCGGATTATCGGGATTAGGCTTGATGTTGATTATCTCAACACTGTTGATCCAATAACTGTCACATGTAAGTCTCATGCCTACGTAAAAAGATGCAGCGACCTTAGCCGAGAATGTGAAAGTTACGGAGCACTGACGTTCCGACTCATCCGGGATGATCGTAAAGAGCGTTGTCTTGGAATCCATTACGGTTCCTGCTTCAGCTGACATATCGAAAATGTATCCGCCCGCAGGGGCAACGATCTCAGTCACATCCATTGACGCTTCGAGATCTTCTATCTTCTTCCTTGTCTCTTCGATCTGTCTGTTACGGTCATCGATAGTATCCTGAGCTCTGTCCGCATCGATACCTGCGTTGACCTGAGCGTCGGAGTAGTTTCTTCTTGCCGTATTAAGAGCATTCTGTGCCGTTGTTACTCCTGCCTGCGCTTCGCTGACGGAAGGAAGGTTCTGTGCTGCTTCAATGTCGGCTTGGGCCGCTTCGATCGTGGCATTGACATCCGCGAGACGGCCGGATGCATCTGCAAGTCTTGCTTCTGCTGCACTTATCTGGCTCTCAAGGAGCATTTTCTGATTAAGAAGATCATCTCTCTGTGCACAGAGACCATCTATGGCTGTTGTGTCGGGA
>OMQY01000073.1 GCA_900313405.1 uncultured Eubacteriales bacterium | reverse complement strand
GATCTGCAGCTTGAATATAACCGCGCGAGACAGGGAGCGATCACTCAGGAGATAACCGAGATCGTTGCCGGAAGCGGAGAGTAGAAAGGGAAGTGAAAGAGATGACAGAGGTTAACCAGGGAAAAGTAGCTCAGGTAATGGGTCCGGTAGTTGACGTCCGTTTCAGGGAAGGCAGCTTGCCGGCGATCGATAATGCCCTTACGATCCCGATCGGCGACAGGACACTGACTGTCGAAGTCGCTCAGCATATCGGTGACAGCACTGCAAGATGTATTGCCATGGCATCTACCGACGGTCTTCAGCGCGATACGATCGTAACGGATACCGGTAAACCGATCAGTGTTCCCGTAGGAAGGGAGACTCTCGGCAGGATCTTTAATGTCCTGGGTAATGCCGTTGATAATAAACCCGACCCTGAAGGGACGGAACGCTGGGATATACACCGTCCGGCACCGGCTTTCTCCGAGCTGTCGGCTGCATCCGAGATACTTGAGACGGGTATAAAGGTAATCGACCTTCTGTGCCCCTATTCCAAGGGCGGTAAGATCGGTCTCTTCGGAGGTGCCGGCGTAGGTAAGACTGTACTTATCATGGAGCTCATCAATAATATTGCCAAGGAGCACGGCGGTCTGTCTGTCTTTACCGGTGTCGGCGAGCGTACGCGTGAGGGGAACGATCTCTATAACGAGATGAAGGAATCCGGAGTTCTGGATAAGACATCGCTCGTATACGGCCAGATGAATGAGCCGCCGGGAGCGAGAATGAGAGTCGCACTCTCCGGCCTTACGATGGCAGAGTATTTCAGAGATACTGAAGGACAGGATGTTCTGCTGTTCATCGATAATATCTTCAGGTTCACTCAGGCAGGATCCGAAGTGTCCGCGCTTCTGGGCCGTATGCCTTCTGCCGTCGGATATCAGCCGACGCTCGCCAATGAGATGGGTGCGCTTCAGGAGAGGATAACGTCTACGGTAAAAGGTTCCATCACCTCTGTTCAGGCAGTCTATGTCCCTGCAGATGACTTGACGGATCCGGCTCCTGCCACTACTTTCGCGCATCTTGACGCTACGACGGTATTGTCGAGGAGTATAGCTTCACAGGGTATCTATCCCGCTGTCGATCCTCTCGAATCCACAAGCCGTATCCTGTCTCCCGAGACAGTCGGCGAGGAGCACTATCAGGTTGCCAAGGAAGTTCAGAGGATCCTTCAGAGATATAAGGAGCTTATGGACATCATTGCCATCATGGGTATCGACGAGCTGTCCGACGAAGACAGACTCCTTGTAGGACGTGCCCGTAAGATACAGAGATTCCTTTCTCAGCCGTTCCATGTATCCGAGAAGTTTACGGGTATTGAAGGTACCTATGTTCCCGTCAAGGAGACGATCAGAGGCTTCAAGGAGATCATTGACGGTCAGCACGATGACCTGCCTGAGTCTGCATTCCTGTTTGTCGGTACCATCGAGGAAGCCATAGCTAAGGCTAAGCAGTGAATCGGAGGTTAGGAAGAAGCCATGAAGACTTTTGATCTGTCTATATCATCACCTGACGGAACGATGTTCGAGGGACAGGCCGCGAGTCTGTCAGTCCGGGGTATTCAGGGTGATCTCGCCGTCCTTCCGGGGCACATACCGTTCGTTACGGCCTTAAAGCCCTGCGATGCGGTGATAGTGCTGCCTGACGGCAAGTCGAAGACAGGCAGGATAGAAGGCGGTATACTGACGGTCGGGCAGGAGAAGACGACCCTTCTTACGGGCAGTATTCAATGGTCTTAATGATGCACTAACTGAAGTTGTTATGTTATTATCTATTTATTGAAGATTCGGAGGTTCTTGTTATGAAGGTTTTGGTAGTAGGAAGCGGCGGAAGAGAACATGTTCTCTGTTGGAAACTCGCTCAGAGTCAGCGTGTAGATGAGCTCTATTGTGCTCCGGGTAACGGAGGTATCGCGAGTATCGCCAAGTGCATCGATATCAAAGCTACGGATATCGAGAATCTCGTATCATTTGCAGTAAGGGAGAAGTTCGACCTTGTCGTTGTTGCTCCCGAAGATCCGCTGTCTCTCGGTCTTGTAGACAGGCTCGAGGCAGAGGGTATCAGAGCGTTCGGTCCGCGTGCCAACGCTGCGATAATCGAGTCGAGTAAAGCTTTCTCCAAGAATCTCATGCGTAAATATCATATACCTACGGCCCGTTATGAGCTTTTCGATGATGAGCAGGCTGCTCTTGAGTATCTCGAGAGACAGAAGATGCCTATCGTTATCAAGTGCGACGGTCTCGCGCTCGGCAAGGGCGTTATCATTGCAAAGGACCTCGAGGAGGCCAAGGCGGCTGTTAAGTCGATGATGAGTGATAAGAAGTTCGGAGACGCAGGCAGTACCGTCGTTATCGAGGAATGCATGGAGGGCCCTGAGCTTACGATCCTTGCTTTCGCTGACGGTGAGCATGCCGTTCCCATGATCTCTTCGAGAGACCACAAGAGAGTAAATGATCATGACGAAGGCCTTAATACGGGCGGCATGGGTGCCGTAACACCCGGCGCCGATCTCTCCGAAGCAGATATGGCCCTTATCCGTAAGACTATCATCGATCCTACGGTCGAGGCTCTTAAGATGCAGGGAAGACCGTTCAAGGGTGTTATCTATTTCGGACTTATGCTCACGAGCGAAGGACCTAAGGTCGTTGAATATAACTGCAGGTTCGGTGATCCTGAAGTTCAGGCTATCCTGCCGCTTCTCGAGACCGATCTGGTCAACATTATCGATGCCGTTATCGACGGTAAGCTCGATAAGATCGATATCAAGTGGCGCGATAAGAAGTCATGCGTAGTCGTTATGGCATCCGGCGGATATCCTGTCAGCTATAAGAAGGGCTATGAGATCACGGGTATCGATACATGCGGCAAGCTCGTTTTCCAGGCGGGAACGGCTATCAATGAGAACGGCGAACTGGTAACGAGCGGCGGTCGTGTCCTCTGTGTATATGATGAAGGCGACACGCTCGATGAGGCTATCGACGGCGCTTATGAAGGCGTTAAGAAGATCTCCTTTACCGACTGTCACTATCGTACGGATATAGGAAGGACTCTGGGCTGATACAGATGAGGATCGGTCTGTTCGGCGGTTCGTTCGACCCGGTTCACAATGGTCACGTATCGATGATAAAGGGTGCGCTTAACAGCGGTCTTGTTGATGCTGTTATCGTTATCCCGTCTGTCCGGAATTCCTTCAAGCGTGGAAGAGCTTCGAGCGCCGCGCCCTACCGGTTCTATATGATGAAGGAAGTCATTGAGAGTGAACTTGATAAGCTCCCTGTATATCTTTGTGATATCGAATTCTTTATCGACGGTATCAGCTATACTGCTGTTACTCTCGAGAGGTTGTGTGACAGGGATTATATAGAAGCCTTTCTCGTCGAGCACGGGGTCAAACCGAAGAAAGCATCCGAAGATCATACTTTTTACTGGATCGTAGGTTCTGATATCCTCCCTCAGTTCGACACATGGTATATGCCGGATAAGATCCTGTCATATGCTGATCTTCTGACAGCGTCCCGTCCCGGCGACGGAGTTGACGTCGAGGCAGAGGCTGACAGGCTCTTTGCGATCTTCGGTAAAAGACCGGAGATCTTCATGATAGATGAAGTAGAGGCCGCCTCTTCTTATATCCGCAGAGAAGGCGATTATGACGATGTCCCTGAAGCAGCACGGGATTTTATCAAGACACACGCAATGTATACCGGTGTCAACGTCCTTGATCATGTGAGCGATGATACTGCTGAGCAGTTCCTTGATATTGCGGTCGGACTGTACCCGTTCCTCTGTCAGAAACGTCTGCTGCACACATTGAATGTCGGACTTCTGTCCTGCAGATATGCTCATATGTACGGAGCCGATGCCGGGAAAGCTCTGATCGCCGGTGCGCTTCACGATTGTGCCAAAGAACTCCCTATTGAGATCCAGCGCGATATGGCGCGCAAGCGTTCGGGGGATGTCTTTACCGACCGTAAGCTTCTCCATTCCCCGGCCGGCGCAGTGTTCGCGGCATCCGAGTTCGGAGTGGACGATCCCGAGATCCTTGATGCCATCACATACCATACCACCGGATGCGGCAATATGAGTATCCTCGCCAAGATAGTCTTTCTCGCCGACAAGATCGAGCCTTCCAGGACATATACGGATCTTACGGAGATAAGACGCGCGGCCGAGACCGATATTGATGAGGCATTGAGGATGTGCGCTTCATCTATAAGAGACAAGTTTAAGGCACAGGGAAGAGAACTACATCCTCTGACTTCAGACTTTATGGAGAGTCTGGGCATTTGAATGATATAATAGAAGAAGATCAAGGGAACCGTCCGGTTAATAATTACAAAAAAGGAGATACACATGGACAGTAAAGAATTCGCTGACAAGATCGTTGAGATACTCGATTCCAAGAAGGGAATCGATATAGAAGTGCTCGATGTGGCTGACAAGACTACACTGGCGGACTATTTCGTTATCTGCAGCGGTAATTCCACCACACAGATCAAGGCATTGGCTGATGAGGTCGAGTTTGTTATCAAGAATGACCTCGGGATCTATCCCGATCACATAGAGGGACGCTCGGGAGACAGATGGGTCCTTATCGACTATAAGGATGTTGTCGTTCATGTTTTCCATCCCGAAGAGAGAGCCAATTACAATCTCGAGCAGCTCTGGGAGACCAAGAGACCCGATGTATAAAGGTTCTGCTATATTTAAGTAAGATACAAGAGCTGTCTTCGCGTGAGGCAGCTCTTTTGTTTGGTCGTTGAACTTGTGCTGTGTCGATTTACACGGAATGTTACCCACGGTGGGTAAGGAATCAGGTAAAAAACTGCAGATTTACACAAACAGTTAACCACCGTGGTTACCAAACCGGGTAAAAACAGCCGAATTTACACGGATCCGTACCCACGGTGGTTACAAAAACAGGTAAAAACACACAAGACGGCAGCATCTCGAGTCTTGCGTGTATCACCCCCGCGTGGTATCCCGCAAAAAACAGGTCTGCCTCTGATAAGAGACAGACCTGTAAGATACTATCGATTATAGTTATTACTTAAGAATCCATGATCGACTGGACAAGATCGCATGTAACGGCTAAAGATATCGAAACGCCTGTGCTCACAATAATGGGAAGTGTTCCTCCGGACACTTTGCCGAGCTCTTCCTCTGAGAGTACATCTACGTCGGAATTGAGCTCCGTGATCATACTGCCATCTATCTCATATCCGTATTCGGCACCGATATCGATCAGGGTCTGAGTATAGTCTGTTGATCCGTTCTCCAGCGCAGTGCTTACCTTCTCTTTGATCTCATTTGTAAAGGCTTCATCGTTACGCAGTCTTTCAATAAAATCGGCTGTAGTCTTCATGGTAACACTTCCTTTCGAGCATAGATTTATCATATTTTATCACTTAATGCCTTGCTTCGAACAGAGGGTGGGGCAGGATTGTTATGAATTGTCGGGTTTTGTCGCGAATTGTTATGAATTGTGAGATTTTGAAGTGCCGTAATCGTCTATCATTATCCAAAAAAGACGAGGTGAGCCATGAAACACAAAGCATACAAAAGACTCCTGTATCCTGCGGCTTTTGTGCTGATGATACTGCTCAGTGTCGGCTATAACATGATCTGTAAAGGCAGCTTTCTGAGTAAGCCTGGGACTTCGGGGATCACAGTCAACAGATCTGATGCTGAAGAGACTGACATCGGGGAGACCGAGGCCGGGGACACTACTCTTGAAGAGACTCGGATAAAGACGATCAGTGTATATATCTGCGGGGCAGTCAGGGATCCCGGAGTGTATGAACTCCATTCCGGCGCACTTCTTAATGACGTTGTCCTAATGGCAGGAGGAATGACGTCTGATGCAGCGTCAGAGAAGGTGAATCTGGTATATGTTCTGGATTCGAATATCTCGGTCTACATTCCATTTGCCGGAGAGGATGAGCCGGAAGGCGGAATATACGATGTGGACCCCATACTCATAGATGCGGATGATACGGGGCTTACGGGAAGTGATGAGGATGGCGCGTCAGTAGGTCTTGTAAATATAAATACGGCGGATATCAATGAATTGATGACGCTTCCCGGGATAGGTGAAGTAACAGCCCGGGCGATCATCGAGTACCGGCAGGCAGATGCCTTCGATGACATAAGGGAACTGATGAATGTATCCGGCATCGGAGAGGGGCGTTTCTCAAGGATAAGCGGGCTGATATGTGTAAACTGACGTTTATCAGGCGTAGCCGTATAATCCTCTGACGCTGACTTCGCCGCTGCTCAGGTCTTCGTCTGTACCGTCATCGAAAACAACCTTAAGTGAGAAATCATCATTGATGGCGACGGCAGTTCCTCTTCGGCCCTGAACAGCAGTATCTTTGCGCCCGGCGACAGGGAATACCGTGACTTCTTGTCCGACGGTAGCGCTGAGTTCGCGATATCGCTTCAGATAGTATTCGGAATCGTCGGGCCAGCTCTTTATCAGTCGGTCAAGTTCAAGGACCATATGTGCCGCTATGTCTGAACGGTTCAGCTTATCCCGTTTATCCGGACATTCCATTGCCAGAGAAGATGCGGTGGATCGTATCTCCTCGGGAAAGTCTTCGATCGTGTTATTAACGTTGACCCCTATGCCGATAACGATGTTGTCGATCCTTGATGTCTCGCTCTCTATCGACAGCTCTGTCAGGATCCCGCAGATCTTATGCCCTCCGAGGACGAGGTCGTTGACCCATTTGATACCCGGAGTCACGCCGACGGCACGGTTGATCGCATCACTTACGGCAACTGCGGCCCGTGCGGTCACGGTGCTTGTATCGGAAGGAGACGTGTCCGGACGGAAAAGTATGGAAAGATATATGCCGGTATCGGAAGGCGAAGAGAATGAACGTCCGAGACGGCCTCTTCCGCTCGTCTGCTCATTGGCGATGATCACTGTACCGGAAGGACAACCGTCATAACCGAGTTCCTTAAGTCTCTTGTTGGTTGAATCGACTGTTGTCTCGACGTGAACGGTCTTCATTCTCTCCGG
>OMQY01000268.1 GCA_900313405.1 uncultured Eubacteriales bacterium | reverse complement strand
GTTGTGGATATCTTGCCCGGGTAGATCGTGAATCCTCTTTCATAGCAATAGTCGTGGACCTTGTCAAAGTCCCATGCAGGGTCATCCGGATAGATGGCGGAGGATACGAGGCCGGCTCTCCATTCGGGCTTTATCACCTGGCGGAATCCCAATGCGTCAAGTCCTTCGTTGATCGCATTGAAGACGCGTGTGTGTCTTGCCCATTTTGCTTCTTCGCCTTCTGCCCAATACTCCCTGAGAGCCTGAAGCGTAGCGTATATGGTCTGAACGGGAGGGGTGAAATGCATCTCGCCCGTCTTCTCGAAGCAGTCGTACTGCAGGAACAGATTGCAGTAATAGGATCTTCTGGGATAGTCTTTGGATCTTTCCAGTATCTCCCTGTTGCCGACTACAAAGGACAATCCCGTGAATGACATAAGTCCCTTCTGGGCAGATGCCATGCAGAAGTCGATATTGTCTTCTTCAATGTTTATGGGACGCATCGCGTACGTGGAAGTCGTATCGACCGTAAAGACGGCATTGTATCTGTGCGCGATAGCGCCGATCTCCCTTATGGGGTTCAGTATGCCCGTGCCTGTCTCGTTATGAGTTGTATGGACAAGAGCGATATCGGGGTTGTCCTGAAGCGTCTTCTCGACGAGTTCAAGGTCAGGCCTTTGATCGACGGGAAACTTCAGGTCGATGTGGGGCAGACCGTAGTATTCGCAGATCTCGACGGCGCGGGACGAATAAGCGCCGTTATTTACGACGAGGATCTTTTTGCCTTCGGGAAGCAGACTGTTAAGGCATACGTCTATGTTGATAGTGCCCGATCCGCAGAAAAGGACACTCGTGTATTTATCAGGATCGCCGTGGACGATCTTTACGAGATCCTCGCGCAGGCCTTTCATCAGGCCTGCAAATTCTTTTTCGCGCGGACAGATGTCGGGGACCACCTGCGCGTATTTTACAGTGTCTGTTGTAGTGGACGGCCCCGGGTTAAGCAGGATGTTTCTCTTTACAGGTTCCATGTGATCCTCCGTTATGTGTTGTAAGCAGGGTCTATCTGCTTTAATTCGTTAAACGTATCTATCTCGATGATGTCATCCTCGCGGCATTCGCGCACTTCGACGGCATAATTCTCTTTTCTGTAGACGAGAGGCACCTGCTCCCAGTAGCGTTCCTTGCCGCCCGGTTCCGAGTAGACATCCGCTATGTCTTTTGCCAGCTTCATGCCGTCTTCCTCATTCCAATATGAGATGCCGACCATCTGGAAGATGTTGTCTCCCTGTCCGCCGACCTTCTCTTCGGTAATGACATTATTCCTGACTTCAAAACACCAGTCGTCAGTGCGGTCCTTCTTTATCGCAAGGAAATCGGATGTGTAGTGATATCTGGTGACTATCGCGGGATTGGAGATGAGAAGATCTGCTTCGAAGACGTAGGAGTTCGACAGCAGGCTTCCGGCGACGAGCGCTGAACTTATATTATTTGCCTCGTTGTAGATGGGGTTCTCGAGGAACCTGATCATAGGATATTTATAGAGCAGCTGGTCGAACTGTTCGGCGAGATAGCCGCGGACGATATAGATCTCTTCTATGCCCGCTTCGAGACAGGCATCGATCAGATGATCTATGATGCGCGTTCCCTTAACGCGTACAAGCGGTTTGGGTGTGTTGAGAGTGATCGGCACCATGCGCGAACCGAAGCCTGCAGCGATGAAGACCGCCCTCTTTACCCTGTAGGGTTCCATGGCAGCCTGCCCCTTCTGCGTGATCTGCGCTCCTTCGACCAGTTCCATATCGGAGAGTTCCTTTATGATCCTGTTTATGGTGCCGAGGGAGTAACCGGTGAGCTTCTCGATCTCGCGCTGTGTCAAAATTGTTTCAGAATTGATGATCTTTGCAAGAATATCGAACTGTTTTCTGGTTAATGACATTGATAATCGACCTTCTTTGTTCAAAATACAATGTGATTATATGTAATATTGAACAGGATGTAAAGCCTTATAAATCCGTTTGACAAGCATGGCAGGTTACAAGGATAATTATTTTACAGGAGACTCCGATCACATGAAGATAATTACATTTGAGGATATTGCAGGTCTTAAGATACAGCCGGAAGTATGCTATGAGTGGGCCGAGGCGATGATCAGGACCAAGAGGGAAGCTCTGCTTCCTCCCAAGATAAGCATCAAGCCTGCTGACGGCGTGTTCTGCAATGTCATGCCGAGCATGATACCGGGTCCTGCCGGGTCGCATATGGGCGGGGTCAAAGTCGTAACACGGTATCCCGGAAGGATCCCGAGCCTGGAGAGCCGTATCCTGCTGATGGACGCGGATTCCGGCGAGTTCCTTGCGCTTATGGACGGCACATGGATAACTACCATGAGGACGGGCGCGGTCGCTGCCCATTCAGTCATTCTCTTCGCGAAAAAAGGCTTCGATACGTTAGGCATCATGGGGCTCGGGAATGTCGC
>OMQY01000066.1 GCA_900313405.1 uncultured Eubacteriales bacterium | reverse complement strand
CTGTAAGAGATATGCTGTTTAAGAGGGACGGACTCATGCTCGGAATCTGTAACGGTTTCCAGGCACTTATCAAGTTAGGTCTCCTGCCTTACGGTGATATCAAGGAACTGAACAGCGATTCTCCTACGCTGACTTTCAACAATATCGGAAGACACCAGAATAATTATGTAAGGACTATGATCATGTCCGATAACAGCCCATGGCTCAGTAAGGTAAAGCCCGGTGAGGTTTACAGCATCCCGATCTCTCACGGTGAAGGTCGTTTTGCTGCATCTCCCGAACTCGTTTCCGAGCTTGCTTCTAACGGACAGATCGCCACATGTTATGTTGATACGGATAATCTTGCTTCTTCGGAGACAGAATTCAATCCTAACGGTTCCATAGCCGCTATCGAGGGTATACTGTCGCCTGACGGAAGGATCCTCGGTAAGATGGGTCACAGCGAGCGTTATGATCCTGATCTTTGCAAGAATATCCCGGGTAACAAGGATCAGTTGATCTTCGAGTCCGGTGTAGCATATTTCAACTGACGTCTATGACGAGAGATAGAGTTGTCAATATACTTAACACTAATGAGATTCTGCCCAAAAAGATCTTTGGGCAGAATTTTCTGTGTAATGACGAACTTTGTGAGATGATCGCTGATGAGACTTTGGAAGACAGGGGAGGACCTGTTCTCGAGATAGGTCCGGGCATCGGAGCGGTAACAGAACACCTTGCGGATAAGTCATCCGATGTTACTGCTATAGAGATCGATAAGGAACTGGCTTCGTACCTTACTGATTCTCTCGATAATAGAGCACGGATAATCTGTAGCGATTATCTGAAATTATCGTCGACTGATTATGAAGCAGAACGATACATGTCAGCAGTAAGCAACATACCATATTATGTTACTACGCCGATAATCATTAAGATGATAACAGAGCTGGTTAATGTCAGAACGATCGTTTATATGGTAGAGAAAGCCGCATTAGACAGGATCCTTGCGACTCCGGGCTCCAAACAATACGGCCCGCTGTCGGTACTGGTGTCCCTGTTCGGTTCGTGTAGAGTCCTTACAAACGTTGGTCCGGAATCTTTTTATCCTGCACCGCATACAGTTTCTTCAGTGATCAAACTGACAGCTGATCCGAATAAGAGAGAGCTGGATCAGGAGTTCGCATCTTTTCTTGAGGCATGTTTCAGTCAAAGACGTAAAAAGCTGACCAATTCACTTAAGGTTTATTCAACAGAGCATGGTCTTACAGGCCTTAATGATCTACTTGATGATATCGGACTCGGTACTGATGTAAGAGCTGAGGATATAGTTCCGACAAGCTTCATGGACCTGTATCTCAGTTGGGCGCATAAATGATATAATAGTCAGGTAAGAATTACAGATCATCTTCAGAATTGTGGATGATACGGAGATCGGATATGAAAAAGACCAATTCTAACAGTATTATGCAGAGGTATTCGTCGACCAGACGTGTTAAGCGTAAGGGTAATAATGATGATATGCCCTTGATGACTACATATGAACAACGATACAAAGGCCCGAGCATGACACGTGAACTTACGGCGCCCAAGCCGGTGCAGACGCTTGACGAGAAGATAGAAGCACGTAATCAGAAGAATGAGAATCAATACAAAGATCCTTCAGAGGGAAGAGTATCCGTTGAGATAGGCGGTAATCGTTACCTTCTGGGTTCAACGGATGATGTCAGCGCAGCGAGGATCAAGAGGATCGCTGCCAGAGCTAATTCGATAATCAATGATACTAAGGAATCTAATCCCGGGCTTACCAATTCCAAGATCAATATACTTGCATTGGTAGATGCCTGTGATCGCCTTGTTACACTCGAAGATGAGAATAGTACTCTTAAGACAGAGATCTTATACAGAGATCAACAGGAGAGGATCGCCAGACAGAATCATCCTGTTGAACCAACTCCTATGGAAAAACTCGCAGAGGAGAGCTCACTTACCGATGACTATGTCTCCGATTGAACTACTTGCTCCTGCAGGTTCTCTTGACATCCTGAAGAGTGCCGTTGATGCCGGCGCCGATGCCGTATATGCAGGCGTCGGTGTGTTTAATGCAAGGATGAATGCCTCTAATCTTACTGAAGACGAGTTACTTGAGGGATGTCTTTATGCGCACAGACGCAGCTCAAAAGTATATCTGACACTTAATACACTTATCAATTCATCTGAAATGGATGAAGCTGTTAATATCGCATCATATTCTTATGATGCGGGCGTTGACGGAATACTTGTCCAGGACATAGGGCTGGCTGTCAAGCTTCATGAACTGTATCCATCCATTCCTCTTCATGCCAGCACTCAGATGAATGTCTTCTCTGAAGACCAGTTTGCCGAACTGGCTTCGCTCGGCATCCGCAGAGTAGTCCTGCCAAGAGAATTGTCATTAGATGAGATAAAGCGCAGATGCAAGATCGCTTCAGAATTTGGTATAGAGACGGAAGTCTTCGTTCATGGAGCCGTATGTGTCTGTTATTCAGGCCTTTGTCTCTACAGCAGCATGAATAAGAGCGGTACAAGAAGCGGCAATCGCGGTATGTGCGCACAGCCCTGCAGACAACAATATTCATTAAGTTCCGATGGCATCGATCTTAAGAAAGGTCATCTTATCTCTCCAAAGGACCGTTCGGCCCTCAGGTATATTTCATCTCTTATTGAAGCCGGCGTATCATCTCTTAAGATAGAAGGTAGGATGAGAGATAGATCCTATGTAACGACTGTCGTGGATTCCTATCGCAGGATTATCGATGCTTCTTCAGACGGATCTGTATCAAGGGGAGAAATAAGAAAGATCGAGAATGATCTTCTGATCAATTTCAACAGAGGCGGAAGCTTTACTTCTCAGTACCTGACCGGGCATAAACCTGATGATATGCTCTCAGGAGAATATGTCGGGAAATTCGGTCTCAGACTCGGAAAGATCACAAGGACTGATAAAAAGCAGGGTATAATAGAATTCACATTCAACAGTGAGTATCCCGTTCCTTCCAAAGGGGATTACCTGTCGATCAGAGAGAATGATAATGAGCTGTTCTCCTTTCCTGTCGGTAAGATCCATGAAGCACCCGGAAAACTTGTTATCAAAGGCCTTCATCCCGATTCGATAGCCGCGATAAAGGGAAGCCCTGATGTCTATCTTATGAACCATGACACAGTAAAGCTTGGTAAGAACAATATCAGGAAGACGCCCGTAAAGATCGTTTTAACGGTAAGTGATAATGCCATAGAAGCTGAAGCAATCGTTACCGAAGGGATTAACAAAGATGTCACAGGGAACTATGATATCCTTCTTGACAGCGGTTTTGACGGAAAGGCAGTTCCGAGAGACCGTATAATCGAACAGTTATCCAAGACGGGAGATACGCCATACAGAGTAACTGAAGTTGTTTTCGATAAATATGAAGATGTACACTGTCCGATAAGTCTGATAAACGAACTCCGAAGAGGATTAACTGATGATCTGACTTCATCGATCGACTATGAACGTGAACACACATGTATACGTGAGTTTGTTGCACCTAAGCGTAAAGAAGAGCCTTCGAACGCCGGTACGATCAAGACATTGTATTATTTCCCGTCTGTTAGAGCCGTTAAGGGTGATCTAAGGCGTGATTCCGATATCTATGCTTTCAGTCTTTATGATCTTGTGATCAAGGACAACCGTGAACGGATCTACGGTTTTATGGAGAATAACAAAGCATCGATAATACTGGTGCTCCCGGATGCCTATCATGATAAGCTCAACGACATAGTAAACAGGGCTGATCGTGAGCTTAAAGAGAACTTCAAAGACAGATATCTCGGAATAATGGACTCACGTGTTACAGGTTTGGGCAGCTGTCGTTCCGGCCATTTCCTGTCGGCAGGAGCAAACCTCTTTAACGCTGATTCGATCGGTTTTGCTCTGTCCCGTTCACAAGCCGTTACTCTTTCTTATGAACTGTCGCCCGATGAAGCGATCGAGACACTTAAAGGATTAAATGCCGGAAAAGATGATACTGTAATTATCCACTCAGGCGGACCGATCGCCTGGATGCAGTCGGATTTCTGTCCGTTAGGGGCCCACAGGAAAGGGTGTAAAGAGTGTTACGACAGACCGTATACTACTCTGTCAGATTCAGACGGTTATAATGAATGTAAGGTGATCTCACATTCAGCCGACTGTTCATGTTCTATCTACGGTAATGCAAAATATACTTACAGCGACAAGAATGCTGAAGAGATTGCAGATCAGGGCTTTAATGTAATACAGATGTTTACTGAAATATAATGGAGGTCAATATGGAAAAGACAGATCTTATAATCGCCAAATGCCGCGACAATGCAGTTATCCCTACGTATGCCAATGACGGTGATGCAGGTATGGACCTTTACAGTTGCGAAGATGTCGTGATCGAACCCGGCAGGAGCGCATTGATCCCGACAGGTCTTAAGATGGCTATTCCATACGGATTCGAAGTTCAGATCAGACCAAGGAGCGGAATCTCGCTCAAGACGCCGCTTCGTGTGCCCAACAGTCCCGGGACTATCGACTGCGGCTACAGAGATGAAGTAAATGTAATCATATACAACGCATCCGTAAGGGAAGAGGGAGATGCTGATACTCCGTTTACGTTGAGCGAAAAAGGCTGTAAGCATGGTACATATATCATCCGCAAGGGCGACAGAGTTGCTCAGATGGTCCTTGCAAGAGTCAACTATGCTAATCCCGTAATCGTCGATTCTGTTGATAATATCGGTACTAACAGAGGCGGTGGATTCGGATCATCAGGAATAAACGGTTGATCTTTTGAGTCAAATCCGAGTATATGGGTTGACTTAATATACGGTTCGTTATAAAACTTAGTGTGTATTTTGTTTAATAAGAGGAGGTGAGATCTGTGGACGGTGACAGTCATTATCGAAGTACCCGTAAGCGCGACTGCACATATTTCACATATCTCACCTTATTAATCGTCTATCAATAAGTTGAGTTCTGTTTCCTTGTGCGTCGCGTAATGATGAACATAAGGAGACAGTTAAATGGAAAAGAATATCATACAAGAGCGCAGCTTTGTCGAAGAGCTCCTTGAGATCATCAGGAGTGATCTTCCTGATGCCGATATCAAGGAAAAGATCTCGGATTATCACGATAACGACGTTGCCGGCGCCATCGAGCAGTTAACGGCAGAAGAGAGGCAAAAGATCTATCAGATCCTCGGAGCCGAGAAGGTATCCGAGATCTTCACGTATATAGAAGACGTAGATAAGTATCTCGGCGAATTGAACATCGAGAAGGCAGCCTTAGTCATCTCACATATGGATTCGGATGATGCCGTTGATGTTCTCGAGGAGATGGATGAATCAACCTCCGAACAGATCGTTAACCTTCTTGAAGGAGAATCCGGACGAGATGTAAGACTGATCCTGTCTTATGATGATGATGAGATCGGCAGTAAGATGACTACTAATCT
>OMQY01000053.1 GCA_900313405.1 uncultured Eubacteriales bacterium | reverse complement strand
GGCTTCACGGCTTATAAGCCTATCGAAGATACTGATTTTTACACGGAGAAGATGTTGCTCGACACTATCAGAATGAGTCTTGGCGGACGTGCTGCCGAAGAAGTCTTCCTTGGCGAGATCAGCACAGGTGCCGCATCTGACTTGCAGCACTGCAACCGTATCGCCACTAACATGATCAAGCGCTACGGTCTGTCTCCCAAGTTCAAGAATATGGTCTTCGGTGATGACAATGACGAGATCTTCGTCGGTGCATCCTTCGGTCATGTTCAGAGCTACTCTGATGCTACGGCAGCCGAGATCGATGCCGAGGTACAGCGCATAATCAACGAGTGCTATGAGGATGCCAAGCGTATCCTTATCGAGAAGCGCAATGTCATGGAAGGTCTTGCTGAAAGGCTTATCGAGAAGCTCAAGGTCGACGGTCCCGAGTTTGAAGAGATCTATGTCTCCGACGGTGATCTGACAGCGATCCGTGAGCGTGACAGAGAGCGTGAAGAGAAGCTTGCAGCTGAAAAGAAGGCCGAAGAAGAACGTAAGGCAGAAGAGGCAAAGAAGGCTGAGGAAGCCAAGAAGGCTGCCGCAGAAGAGGCTGAGGCAAAGGCCAAGATCTTCGGAGTCGATGAGAAGCCTGCCTCTTCCGAAGAGAAGAAGGAAGAGTAAGTTCTCAATCACAATAGCTTCAGAAAGCAATTAATAGGGCTGTCTCAAAAAAACAATGAGACAGCCCTATGTCAGTTATTATCGAACCTCAGAGTATTACTTCTCGAACTCGACCTCAGTGTCGAACTTCTCGATGTAGACCATAAGCGAATCGCCGTCGATCTCGCCTTCGAACTCGTCGGAATCTCTGTCATCGGGGGTAAAGAGCACAGTATCGTCATCGATCTCATATGTTCCTTCGGATCTTAGGTCTGCGTCCTCAGCCTTCTCGGTAAGCATCTCAATGACTTCCTGATTCCAGTAATCATCAAAGTCATCATATCCGTCGTACTGAGCCATTGTATCCAGTTCGCTGTCTGAGTATGAACCCAAGCCCATCATATTGATCACTGAACGCTTTACGTCATCGTCCAGCAAAAAGTCGGTGATCTGATCTACGATGTCATCCTTGTCGGCTGAGATCTCATATTCACCGTCTTCGAGTTCAAGTTCATAGACTACGATGATCTTCTTATTTGTATCAACCGAGAGACCGAGCTTGTCAATGAAACTATCCGTAGCGTCATACTCTGCAGAATACTTTCCTTCGATCCCGTTTCCCTTCTTGCCCGAGCAAGCGGCGAAGGATGCGCCAATCATGCTTACGGCAACAGCAGTTGTCAAAACTTTTGTAAATCTCTTCATTCTGATCTCCTTATCATGTTTTTTGCGCCGATAGAGCTAAATCGATTATAGAGGTTGATCCATTGGGTGTCAAAAATGCAGTAACAGCAGAGTAAAACGGAGTCGTATATCGACAAGAATATAAACAATAAAGATTGACATTCATTCGCTCGGACGATTATCATAAAAGGGTGTTTTTTGGAAAAGAGGTGATTCGTATTCTGGAGTTGGAAGCAAAGATCCTCAGTGAGGGACAGGTGTTCCCCGGAGAGATCCTTAAGGTAGGGAGTTTCCTTAACCAGCAGATAGATGTGGATTTTCTTATGAAGATGGGTGAGGAGATCGCGCGTCTTTATAAGGACAGCGGAGTCACCAAGATACTGACGGTAGAGGCATCGGGCATCGCAGTCGCGTTCGCGGCGGCCGTAAAGCTTCAAGTTCCGATGGTGTTTGCCAAGAAGCACCAGTCTCTTAACCTGTCGCCTGACCTTCTCAAGTCAAGCGTATTCTCATTCACACATAAGAAGACATATGACATAGTAGTCAGCAGGGAGTATATCTCGCCTGATGATGTTGTTCTTATCGTGGATGATTTCCTGGCAAAGGGCAATGCGCTTATAGGTCTTATCGAGCTCGTTGAACAGGCGGGGGCCAAGGTCGCGGGTGCTGCCATTGCTATCGAGAAGGGATTCCAGAACGGCGGAGAGATGATAAGGAAACGTGGTATCAGAGTCGAGTCGCTTGCCATAATCGATTCGATGACTGATGATTCGATCACTTTCCGGCACTGATCTGATATGTATATGTTGTACATATAAAAAAAATAAACGGAGGCTACTTATGAAGAAGATTATTTCTTTGTTGGTTTCAGTAATGATGCTGATGGCAGTATGTTTCTGCTTCGCAGCATGTTCGAGCAGCTCCGATGAGACGGATGCCGAGGGCGGTTCCTCGAATTCCGATTTCACGGTCGGCGCTATCTACATCAACAGCCAGAACGACACGGCAGGCTACACTTATGCACACCATAAGGGTATTACTACAGCCATGCAGGATCTGGGACTTGATGTTAATTCCCAGCTCAAGATCGTTGACAACATCCCTGAGGATTACGATCAGGTAATGTCGGCTATCGATCAGCTCGCAGGTCAGGGATGCGATATCATCTTCGGTATCAGCTTCGGTTACCTCGATGCATTCCAGGACGCTGCCGCAGAGTATCCCGATATCGTCTTCTCACACGCTACCGGTTATCTTTCCAACGACACTAACTTCAATAACTATTTCGGCCGTATCTACCAGGCTCGTTACCTCGCAGGAATCGCTGCAGGTTATAAGTCTCTTGAGAACGCCAATAACAACATCGGTTATGTATCCGCGTGGGGTACTGAATATGCCGAGACATGCTCCGGTATCAACGCCTTCGCACTCGGTTGCCAGTCTGTTAATCCGAATGCTGTAGTTCATGTAAATCAGATCTCCACATGGGGTGATGAGGCTCTCGAGAGACAGGCAGCAGAGGTTCTTATCGATACTTACAACTGCGGCGTTATCGCTCAGCACTGTGACTCTGCTCAGCCTCAGATCGTTGCTGCCGAGAAGGGTGTATTCGGATGCGGATACAACTCCGACATGAGCGAGCAGGCTCCTTCCGCTCACCTCACTGCTCCTGTATGGAACTGGAACGTATATTATCAGTACGCCATGGAGACAGCTATGAATAATGACGCTTCCGAATTCGTAAGCATCGTCGGTAACTACTACGGCGGTCTCGCAGAGGGTATGGTTGACGTATCTGCTCTGACAGACAATTGTGCTGCAGGCACAGCCGAGGCTATCGAAGAGGCAAGAGAACTCATGATCAGCGGCGAATGGGATGTATTCTCAGGTACAAGGCTCAGCTTCAGCGGATCTCCCGATTCTGACGGAGGAGTTATCTGTGCTCAGATCGCTGAGGATCTTGTTACAAATGACGGTACTGTTATCGTTGAAGCAGGCGGACCTTCTGTTGATGACGGAGTTATCCAGGGTTCTATGAATTATTACGTAGAAGGCGTTGTGGCAGAGTCCTGATAGGCGCCTCGAAAGGATCTTTTATGGCTGACAAGACCGAACTTGCCATTGAACTCAAGAATATATCCAAGAGTTTTGGCTCGGTACAAGCTAATAAGAATATCAACCTGACTCTGAGGAAGGGCGAGATCCTCGCCCTCCTCGGGGAAAACGGTTCAGGTAAAACAACACTTATGAACATGCTGTCGGGCATCTATACGCCCGACAGCGGTTCTGTTTATATTGACGGTAAACAGGTAACGATCACATCGCCTGAAGATTCCGTTAAGCTCGGTATCGGTATGGTGCATCAGCACTTTAAGCTGGTCGAGCGTTTCAGTGCTGCCGATAACATACTTATCGGTGCCAAGGATAAGGGACATATATTCCTGAGTAAGAACAGGTTCAAAGAGATAGAAGATATTGCCGCTAAGTTCGGCTTCAAGATAGATGCGTCCAAGACCGTAGCCAATATGGCAGTCAGTGAGAAGCAGACTCTCGAGATCATCAAGGTCCTCTACTACGGGGCTAAGGTGATAATACTCGATGAGCCTACTGCCGTATTGACAGTACAGGAGATCAGGAAGCTGTTTAAGGTGCTCCGTAAGATGAAGGAAGACGGGCACTCGATAATAATCATCACACATAAGCTCAACGAGGTAATGGAGATATCCGACAGAGTCGCCGTTCTTCGTAAGGGTGAATATATCGATACCGTGGAGACTGCCACAACGGATGAGAATAAGCTCACGGAACTCATGGTCGGACGTAAGGTCGACCTCAATATCGACCACCCGAGGATAGATAAGGCAAAGCCTCTCCTCGAGATCCGTAATCTTACGGTCAATAATGATGTAGGTACAAAGGCTGTCGATAAACTGAGCTTCTATATCAGAGGCGGTGAGATCTTAGGCGTCGCCGGAATAGCCGGAAGCGGACAGAAAGAACTCTGCGAAGCCATAGCAGGCCTTCGTAAGGTAAAAGAAGGCATGATCATCCACAACGGTGCCAATATCGTAGGCATGCAGCCTCAGAGAATAACAGAACACGGGATCGCCATGAGCTTCATTCCGGAAGACAGACTTGGCATGGGTCTGGCGCCTTCGCTGTCCATTACCGACAACGTGATCCTTAAGAATTATAAGAACGGCAAGGGACCTCTCGTAGATCGTAAGACGGGAAGAGCTAAGGCTCAGAAGATGATCAAGGAACTCGAGATCGTGACTCCTTCCACAGAGACTGCAGTCCGTAAGCTCTCGGGCGGTAACGTTCAGAAGGTCCTCTTGGGGCGTGAGATCGAGGCAGAGCCGAATGTGCTTATCACGGCATATCCGGTACGGGGTCTTGATATCAATTCCTCATATGCGATCTACGACATCATCAACCAACAGAAGCTCAAGGGAGTCGGTATCATGTTTGTCGGTGAAGACCTGGATGTAATGCTCGCCTTGTGCGACAAGATAATGGTAATGTGCCACGGTCAGCTGATGGGCGTTGTCCCGGCCGATAAGGTAACAAAAGAACAGATCGGACTCATGATGACAGGATCTCTCAACACAGTTAATGCCAAGGAAGGCAAGGTTGCCGGTATCGCCCGGGACTCTGTTCTTACGGAAGAAGAGTGGGAAGAAGGCCTCGAATATTCTGCTCTTATGGCACTTGCCTCTGAGAGCGAGGAGACGGAGGATGATGATGCCTCATCGGATAAGGAGGAGGAATCATGAGAAATCTTCACCTTGTAAGAAGAAATGACGTTAAGCTGTGGCAGAGGATACTGTTCTATGCGGTCGGCATCTTTATCTCGCTCCTCATAGGCGCAGCTATGCTCTCGTCACTGGATATCGATCCCATTAAGTATTATAAGCAGATGGTCACGATAGGCCTGATCGGGAATAAGTATCCGGAGAAAGCCATTGAGGGTCTTCTTAAGATCTTCGTTCCTCTGCTTATCGTGTCGCTCGCGTTGTCGCTGTCGTACCGAATGAAGTTCTGGAACGTCGGTGGTGAGGGCGAGTTCATAACAGGTGCCATAGTTGCGGCGATCATCGCTTTTAAGTGTTCTTCGCTCCCCGGACCCGTTGTTATCCTGCTTATGAGCCTTGCTGCTTTTATGGCATCCGGTCTGATAGGTCTGGCAGTCGCGGTCCTTAAGGTCAAGTTCAATACAAACGAGACACTTGTCACGCTGATGCTCAATTACATAGCGCTGTATGTTATTACGTATATTGCCGAGACAAAGAAGAAATGGAACTTCTTCCTCGATGATGAGTCTGCAAGACCTAAGTTTGCCAAGTTCCCGGATGCCGCCAAGATGCAGGGTATCAAGTTCGGTAACGTTACCATCCTTTATTCTGTTCTGATCGCCATCGCTCTGATGATCATAATCTATTTCTATCTCAGGAGCACAAAGCAGGGCTATGAGATCTCTGTCGTAGGTGACAGCAACGACACGGCCAAATATGCCGGGATGAAGGTCGGCAGGATAATCGCACGTACTGTCTTCCTGTCTGCGGCTCTCATCGGTATGGCGGGTGCATTCTCGGCTTCTACGGCAGCCACGATATCGACATCAATAACCAATAATGTCGGATGGACGGGTGTTATAGTAGCCTGGCTCGCTAAGCTCAGTACTCCCGGCATCTTCGCGGTAACTGTCATGATCTCCGTGCTTCAGTACGGCTGTCAGGCTGCATCCGTCTCTTACGGTTCCGTAGACCATAATTTCGCTGATCTTATGCAGGGATTGATCCTTTTCTCGATCCTTGTTGCAGACTTCCTCCTGAACTTCAGGATCGCCAGAAGAAAGGAGGCCGACAATGTCTGATCTCGAACTGATTACTCTGTTTGTCTTTAATATCGTCGTCTACAGCGTTCCGCTCCTATATGCCACATGCGGAGAGATCCTTACTGAGAAGGCGGGAAGCCTTAATCTCGGCGTAGAAGGAACGATGGCCGTTGGTGCGATCGTAGGTTATGTCGCCGGCTGCAGATCGAACAGCTTTCTCGTGGCACTTCTGGTGAGCTTCCTTGCAGCGGCTCTGGTCGGCGGTATATTCGCCTTCTTTACCGTGACGCTTCAGGCTAATCAGAACGTTACGGGACTTACGATAACAACGCTCGGCGTGGCGCTGTATTTCTTTATCGGTAAAGGCCTGAGCGGCATGGGGAAATGGCCTGTCCTGTCTTCGTCAGGTAAGATGGTCAAGGGATTCAAGGATCTTAAGATACCGGGGCTGTCGAGCATCAAGTTCGTGGGCAAGGCTTTCTTTACACATAATATCCTTGTCTACGCCTCTGTTGTTGTAGCGATCCTCTTATGGATCTATATCGAGAAGACCATCTGGGGATTGAAGCTCCGCGCCATCGGTGAGAATCCCTCGGCAGCCGATTCGCTCGGTGTCAATGTCAATCTCTATAAGTACGTTCACATCATGCTCGGTTCGGGCATAATGGGCATCGGCGGTCTCTATATGGGTCTTAATATGAGCGGTTCGTTCGAAGGTTCCAACTGCTGGATCAACGGTTACGGATGGATCGCGATCGCTCTGGTTATTTTCGCGAATTGGAGCACTCTGAGAGCTATAGGCGGCACATTCGTATTCGGCTTCTTCAATACGCTGATCTACTATAACGGTCCGCTTGCCAATCAGTTCCCGAATGCTCTGGGCTGGCTTCGTAAGATACCGTCGCAGTTCTATTCCGCACTGCCGTTTATCATCACGCTTCTCGTGCTCATCATGAGTTCGGTACGTAAGAACAGCTTGAGCGGCGAGCCTGCGGCAAAGGGTATCAATTATTACAGAGAAGACCGCTGATCAGAATCCGGCCAGGAAAGCCTTTGTTCTGTCGTTCTTGGGGTTGGTTATAAGCTCTGTTGCGGGGCCCTCTTCAACGATGACACCGCCATCCATAAATATGATCCTGTCGGCTACGTCTCGAGCAAAACTCATCTCATGAGTTACGATGACCATCGTCATCTTCTCCTCGGCGAGATCTCTGATTACCTTGAGTACGCCCTTTGTAAGCTCAGGGTCCAGTGCGCTTGTCGGCTCATCGAAAAACAGTATCTCGGGGTTGGTCGCCAGTGCCCTCGCGATAGAGACACGTTGCTGCTGTCCGCCCGAGAGATTACAGGGGTATGCATTCCCTTTGTTCTCGAGCCCCATCTTTACGAGAAGTTCGTCACATACCTTGTCAGCTTCAGCGCGAGTCATCTTGTGTACGTGTACAAGAGCCTCGGTGATATTGCGCCTTACTGAGAAATGAGGAAAGAGATTGAAGTTCTGGAATACCAGACCGAACTTGCTCCTTATCTCGGTCAGTTTATGCTTGTCGGCATAATGAGACTTACCGTTCGCATCAGTATCGACCAGTGTATCTCCTCCTATGGATATAAATCCGGAGTCAACTGTCTCGAGTGTTGTTGCACAGCGAAGCAGTGTGGACTTTCCGCCACCTGAAGGTCCTATGACTGCGAGCACTTCACCTTGATTGACTTCAAGAGAGATCCCTTTGAGGACTTCGAGATCATCAAAAGACTTTTTAACATTTCTCATTTCAAGCAACTTCATCTTCAGGTCCTCCGATCAGTTGTAATAGTTAAGCTTTCTCTCGGTGCGGTTCATAATAATCTCTATAATGCCGTTCATTACATAATAGAAGACCCCGGCCATGACAAGAGGCATAATAGATGATTGAGAAGATGCCTGCCCCTTGGCAGCCGTGAACATCTCGGTAACGGCGAGTACCTGCGCCAGAGAAGTGTCCTTGACCAGAGTGATGATCTCATTGGTTACTGAAGGGAGAACATTCTTGATCACCTGAGGCAATACTATTCTGAAGAATGTCTGAGACCTTGTGAAGCCGAGAAGCTGAGCAGCCTCATATTGCCCTTTTGGGATGGATTGAATACCCCCTCTGAATATCTCGGCGAAGTAAGCCGCATAGTTGACGGAGAATCCGATAATCGTTGCGGTGATACGGTAGTCGACATTTCCTATGGTAAGGTCTCTGAGAGATATATTAAATAGAAAATACGGACCGAAATACACGACCATGAGCTGGAGCATCAAAGGTGTTCCTCTCATGACTGAGATATAAAGCCTGATAAGTCCGCTTACTATACGGTTCCTGCTCATCCTGCCCTTGGCTACCAGAAGTCCCAGCGGGATCGAGAACAACAGGGTCGCCCCGAAGATGATCAGGGTGTACTTAAAGCCGTCTAATAATTGTAAAAATGTCGAATACATATCTGTCACCATAAAAAGAAGGAACGGCCCTTTTTGTCAGACAAATGACAGAAAGGACCGTCCCCTTTGATCATCCGATAGTTGTGATATCAGTGCCGAACCACTTGATAGAGATCTCGGCAAGCGTTCCGTCAGCTGCCATCTCTTCGAGAGTAGCCTGGACCTTGTCGCGGAGTTCCGTGTTACCGAGAAGGAATCCGACGCCGTACTGTTCGCTCGATATTGCTTCATCGAGGATAACGAAGTCATATCCGGAAGCCTGGATCTGATAACGTGCAACGATCTCATCCATGACGATCGCATCAACCGCTCCTGACTCGAGCTGCAGAATGGCATTCAGATAAGTATCAGTCTTAACGAGATCATCGAAAGTATCGAGCAGCTCCGGTCTGCCTTCAACGGCTGCCTGACCGGAAGACTCCTCCTGAACGCATACGATAGCGCCTGCAAGGTCATCAAGTGATCGGATCGAGGATCCGTTCTTAACGACAACGACCTGAGCATTATCCATATATGCCTCGGTCCAAGTGTAAGAATCTTCTCTTCCGTTCATGGTGAATCCGTTCCAGATACAGTCAATATTACCGGAGGAGAGTTCGAGATCCTTTGATGCCCAGTCGATGGGCTGAGCTACAAACTTAAGATCGAGCCTGTCAGCAACTTCCCTTGCGACATCGAGATCAAACCCGACGTAATCACCGTTATCATCGACAAAGCCCATAGGCGGGAATTCGTTGTCAAAACCTACTACCAATTCGTCTTCCTTCTTTGAACAACCTGCAAAGGCTGTAATGGCGAATACCGACAGAAGGACAGAAGCAATCAATCTCTTCATAACATACTCCTTAGGGCTGTACTATTGATTAGAAGCAGGACCACCCTTCATCCCGCAAGTGTTATTATAAACTGTTTCATTTAGGGAAATAAAGTGTCTTTGCGATGTGAAGTGTCATAAATTATAATGTATGCGATAAAGATTCTTTGGAGGTCAGTATGCATAATACGATCAATATAAAGGATGACCTGATCTGGCTTGGCGGGAGTGACCGCAGGATAACGATTTTCGAGGGAGCTTATCCCGTATCTGACGGAATGAGCTATAATGCATATCTTTTGAAGGATGAGAAGCGGGTACTTATCGATACGGTGGATAAAGAGCTGGCGGGAGTGTTCTTTGAGAACCTCGAGTATGCTCTCGGAGATGATACTCTCGATTATGTGATCGTTCAGCATGTGGAGCCGGATCATTCGGCAACATTAAAAGAACTGACAGCGAGATATCCTGATGTGAAGATAATCTGCAGCAAGCAGGCAGTCAATATGATCAGGCAGTTCTACGGCATTGAGCATGAGACACAGGTCGTAAAGGAGGGAGATGTATTCAGTTCGGGACGGCACGAACTGACATTCGTTAATGCTCCCATGGTGCACTGGCCCGAGGTCATCATGACATATGACAAGACGGATAAGATCCTGTTCTCGGCGGATGCATTCGGAAGCTTTGGGGCTCATAACGGTGCCATCTCCGATGATGCACCGAACTTCAGTTTTGATGCTTATCTGCCTGAAGCGAGAAGATACTATGCGAATATCGTTGGCAAGTACGGCAGCCAGGTAAGTGCCGTATTAAATAAGGCGGCTGCACTTGAGATCGAATGCATATGTCCTTTGCACGGCGTTATCTGGAAGTCGCATATCCGGGACATCGTTGATATTTACGGAAAGTGGGCGGCATACGAGCCCGAGAAGG
>OMQY01000236.1 GCA_900313405.1 uncultured Eubacteriales bacterium | reverse complement strand
ACCGGCTTAAGAGCCGCAGGACCATGAACATAATGGTTGATCTTGCCGGCGTAACGGGTAATTTTATCGTGGCACTCATCTCCATGCTTATAGTCAATATCGTCGGTATCAGTGCGGGATTCTTCGATTCGGCTTCTATCAACACGTCCAACTTCTACGATGTAATGCTGAATGACGTGAATGCGACCGATAATATGGCGGTGCTGGCAATATGTCAGATATTTGCATATACGACCATATTCAGTCTCATGCTCCTTGCTTTTAATCTTCTTCCGTTGCCCCCGCTTGACGGTTTCAACGTGATGAATGAGCTGCTCCCCACACGTGTGAGGATGTCTGACGGATACAGACAGTATCTGGCGCTTGCGCCTCAGATCCTGCTCATACTGATCATTGTAGGAAGCTTTACGCGCATATCCGTATTCGGTTTTCTCATTACGAAGATCGCCTGGCCTTTTGCATGGGTCATCAACAGGGTATGCGACCTTGTGTCCGGGATAATGTAAGATGTCAGTGCATACTAGACCGGAACTGAAGATAAGGCAATTCGAGGGACCGTTAGATCTCCTCTTCCATCTTATCGAAAAGAATGATGTCGATATCTACGACATCCCGATCTCCGAGATCACGGAGCAGTATATGGATTTCCTGGGGAAGATGCAGTCTCTCGATATGGAAGTTGCATCCGAGTTCCTTGTTATGGCCGCGACGCTCGTTCATATCAAATCGAGGATGATGCTCCCCGGTCGTAAAGGTGATGATGAATCCGGTGAGGAGGACCCGCGAGAAGAACTCGTTATCAGCCTTCTTAAGTATAAGAGATGCAAGATGCTGGCAGGAGAACTCCGCCGCCGTCACGACATATATACGGATTGTACATACAGACTGCCTTCGACGGCATCGGATCTGGATATCAAGATCACTCTGCCGCCACAGGAATTCGATCCTGAGGAATTCAGACTCGCGACCGAGAACATTGCAAAGCGCAATGAGATGAGATTTGCAGATCTGTCTTCGAAGATCACTCATATCCTTAAGAGAGACAAGCTGTCCGTTAAGGAAAAGATGAAGTCTGTATGGCTTACGGTAACTAAGCGCGGAAGGCTTTTCTTCCACGAGCTTTTCGCTAAGAAAGAAAAGCCGGATAAGATGGACAGGATAGTAAGCTTCCTCGCGGTACTGGAACTCCTGAGGAGCAACAGGATAAGCGCAGAGCAGAAGAAGCCCTTCGATGTGATACTCATCGAGGAGAAGAGAGGGACAGAATGAACGGAAGAGAAGACGATACATTTGAATTACCGATACAGGAAGTCTCAGCTGCGATCGAAGCGCTGCTATTCGCTTCCGGGGAACCGATCGAGATGGAAACTCTGTCCGAAGTGTTGAATATGGACAGAAACGTTATAAAAGAGGCTATGGATAAGCTGATCAGCGACTACACCAATGATCCGTGGGGCGGACTTCTGATCCGCAGAGTGGATGATGCGTATGTTATGTGCACCAAACCGGGCATGAAGAAGGTATTGGAACGGCTGTTTATGCCTAAGAGCAAGCCGCCGCTCTCGCAGGCTTCATATGAGACGCTGTCGGTCATTGCCTATAACCAGCCGGTAACCAGGGCTCAGGTAGAGTCAGTAAGAGGCGTTTCAAGTGACAGTATCATAGCCAGGCTTCTTGACCGCGGATGGATCAGGGAAGCGGGAACACTCGATGCACCGGGCAGACCTACGCTGTTTGAGACCACACAGCAGTTCCTCCTGGAATTCGGGATCGATTCGGTTGATGATCTGCCTTCTATGGAACTGATGAGCTACAAGACGATAAGAGATCTCGAAGATTCGCTCGAGAAAGCGGCAGGAAACGACAGGCAGATAACTATCGACAATATAATCGAACAGAATCAGGCATCAGCGGGCACTGATGACGAGAGTGAGAATAGCGAGGCGGATAACGATGCAAAGTACGATTGAGCTGATAGAAGAGCGTTTGCCCTTGATGAGTAAGGGTCATAAGGCGATCGCGAACTACATAATCAAGGATTATGATAAAGCAGCCTATATGACGGCGAGTAAACTCGGTGAAGAGACCGGAGTCAGTGAATCGACGGTCGTGAGGTTTACGACGGAACTCGGATTTGAAGGCTATCCGCATTTCCAGGCGGCTCTGAAGGAAGAACTGAAATCCAAGCTTACTTCCGTTCAGCGTCTTAATTACACCGAGAGATTTGAAGATGATGCTTCGGCCATAAGAGATATCATCAAGGCTGATATGGAGAATATCAGGGATACATTGGCCTCGATAGACGAAGACGCGATGTCAGAAGCTGTAAGATCCATTTTGAAGGCCCGTAAGATCTATATCATGGGACTTCGGTCGAGCGCACCGCTGTCGTCTTTCATGCATTTCTATATGACACTGCTCTTTGATGATGTTGTCCATATACACAGTAACAGTACTAATGAGGTTTTCGAGCAGATAATGCCTATTACTTCAGATGACGTGATGATCGGAATATCGTTCCCGCGTTATTCCAAGAGGACTATCAATTCCATGGAGTATGCAAAGCAAAAAGGTGCACGTGTAATCGTTATTACGGATAAGGACAATACTCCGATGACCGAGTTCGCTGACGTGAAGATCTTCGCCAAATCGAGCATGGCTGCATTCGTAGATTCGCTCGCGGCGCCGCTGTCGCTGATCAATGCACTGCTCGTTACCCTTGGTATGCACAGGAGAGAGCATATCGTTCATTCATTTGAGGCACTGGAGATGCTGTGGTCACGATACAGCGTTTATGATGTGGGAAGAGACAGGAATTCAGATGAAATAATAGAGGAGGAAAATAAAGAATGAGTATCTATCAGATCGCTATCGACGGCCCGTCAGGTTCAGGCAAGAGTACGCTTGCAAAGGGTGTATCCAAGGAACTCGGTATCATGTATCTCGATACCGGCGCTATGTACAGGACATGCGGACTTGCAGCCGTAAAGAGAGGCATATCGCCTAAGGATGCTGACGCAGTGGCTTCCATGCTCGATGAGATGGAGCTTGAAGTCAAGTTCATCGACGGAGCACAGCATATGATGCTGGACGGGGAAGATGTTACGGGAATGATCAGGACTCCCGAAGTATCGATGGCAGCATCGGATATAAGCACTTTGCCCGTGATCAGAAGTGCCATGGTCGATTATCAGCGTAAGATCGCAGGAACACAGAGCTTTGTAATCGACGGAAGAGATATCGCTTCAAATGTCCTTCCCAATGCAAAGTATAAGTTCTTCCTGACAGCTTCTTCAGAGATGCGCGCGAAAAGAAGACTTGCAGAGCTTAATGCCCGCGGTGATTACAGCCAGAACTATGAGGAAGTCCTCCGTGATATCGAGCTTCGTGACAAGCAGGACAGTGAACGTGCCAGTGCACCGCTCGTATGCGTTCCCGACGCTATAGTTATCGACACTTCCGATATTGATATCGATGAGACAAGAAGAACTCTGCTGAGTTACGTGAACGAGGAAGACTGATAACCTTATGAAAGTTACCAGGGCCAAGTCATCAGGATTTTGCTTCGGCGTAAGAGCAGCCGTAGACGAAGCATTGAGCATGATCGCTCACAAAAAGGAAGGCGAGAGGCTCGTTATGCTCGGTGAGCTCATCCACAACGATTCCATCGTAAAGGAACTGACGGCAGGCGGATTCGAGGTGATCGATGATGCTGCGGACGTTCCTGCGGGCAGTTCCGTAATAATCAGGGCTCACGGTGTGTCACCCGAACAGAAGAAGATCCTTGATGATAAGGGCTGTAAGGTCTTTGACAGGACATGTCCTTTTGTATCCAAGATCCATAAGATCGTCAGTCAGAAGGCTTCTGAGGGTTACGACATTATCATTACGGGCGGGAAGGGCCATCCCGAGGTTGTCGGCCTCTGCGGTGAAGCCGGCAACAGGAAAGTGCACGTGATCGAGTCTGTCGATGAACTCGAGGGGGCGGATGTCGACTGGAATAACACCGTGATAGTGTCTCAGACGACCTTTTCCGCAGAAATCTTTGAGGACATTTGTGCAATTGTAAAAAATAAAATTGCAAAAAATTTGATATTTGATACAATATGTAGTACGACAGAAGGCAGGCAGAAGGAAGCTGCCGATATTGCGTTGGATTCTGATGTGATGATCGTCATAGGTTCTACACACAGTTCCAACACCCGGAAGCTTTATGATATCTGCTCGAGTCGTTGTGATAGAACGTACCTGGTGAACGGTGCGGAGGATCTCCGAAGGATCATGTCCGAAGGACTGATAGATAAGGAGGACCGAGTGGGCGTTACAGCAGGTGCTTCTACACCGGAAGCTATTATTTTGGAGGTTGTTCGTACAATGAACGAGAACGAGAAGGAAGTTATGACCAATCAGGAGACAGCTGATATTAATTTCGGTGATTATATCGACAGTATTCCTCAGTTGAGAAGGAATGCGGTGGTGAAGGGGGTTATAACTTCGGCTGATAGCGATTATGTTTACGTTGATGTACGTGACAAGTCTGAAGGCAGAGTCCCCAGGAAGGAATTCGAATCCGATCCCGATTTTGATATTGAGAAGGCAGTTGCAGACAGAGAAGAGATCACTGTTGTCGTAAAGAGCATCAGGAACTCCGATCAGGGCAAGGAGATCATCCTTTCCAAGAGCCAGCTCGACTTTGAGAAGAACAAGAAGGCTCTTCAGGAAGCTTATGAGAACAAGACTCCCGTTAATGTTAAGATCACGGGTGTCGTAAGGGATGGTGTTATCGCTAACTACGGCGGTATCGACATCTATATCCACAGAACACAGCTGAAGATCGGCGAGGTTCAGAACCTTGACGAGTATAAGGGTCAGACCATTGATATCCTGATCACTAAGATCGACACCGAGAAGCACCGTCTGAGAGTTTCCGGTTCTCATCGTGCCATCCTTTCCGCTGAGCGTAAGGAGAAGGCTGATGCACTCTGGAACGAGATCGAAGAGGGTAAGCATTATAAGGGTATCGTAAGAAGCCTTCCTGACTTCGGTGCATTCGTTGATATCGGCGGTGTTGACGGACTCGTTCACATCACTGAGCTCTCATGGAAGAGAATCTCCAAGCCTTCTGATGTTCTTTCTATCGGTCAGGAAGTTGACGTATATGTAAAGAGCTTCGACAAGGAGACGAAGAAAATCTCTCTCGGATATAAGAAGGAAGAGGACGATCCTTT
>OMQY01000056.1 GCA_900313405.1 uncultured Eubacteriales bacterium | reverse complement strand
GAAGTTCATGAAGTCACCCATGAAGTCAAGCACTGCTCTCTGATAGAAGCAATATCTCTCTATATCGAAAACATACTCAACATAGATCTGATCGAAGTTGAAGTAATACTCGTTATCGATAAAGTAGAATATCGTTCCGTTCTTTTCCATCGAGAACAGACCGGCATAGAGCGATCTCCACCCCATATGCACCATCTTCCATCCGAGGAAGTTCAGTTCATCCTGATACTTGATCTTGATCTTACGATAAAGAGGAAGGATGACACGGGCATCTATGTTCTCTCTGTTAAGTTCTACGGGAAGTGCTCCGACAACGTCTGCGAGACCTCCTACCTTTACGAAGGGACTAACCTCCGATGACGCGAATAAAACCTTGATCTTTTCCATTAGATACCGGCCCCCTTTCCGATTACTACAGGATAGTCGTGATGACCTACAAGTCTTACACCCGGTCTGACGAATGCATTCTTGTCGAGAATTACGTTCTCAAGATGGCAATTCTCGGAAATGTGGGCATCCTGCATGACCACACAATTCTTGATGGTAGTATTCTTGGAGACTGTAACGCTCCTGAATATTATCGAATCCTCGATACTGCCGTAGATACGGCAACCGTCGGATACGATGGAATTCTTAACATCTGATGTCTCGAAGTAGAGTGTAGGTGCCTCATCCTTAACCTTGGTATAGATAGGCTCTCCGCTCCAGAACAGATCATCTCTTACTGATTCGTTGAGAAGGCTCATCGAAGCGTTGAAGTAAGTCTGAACACTGTTGATCCTCAGTGCTACTCCGGCATACTCATATGCATATACCTTAAGTTCGTCAAACATCTTTACCATGGAATGGATACCGAAGTGAGTGATGCCGTGGCTCATCTGCTTGGAGATGATATCAACGAGCATATCTCTTCTCAGACAGATGATACCGAGTGAGCTCTTATTGGATGCAGCTTTCTGAGGATTATAGAGCATGTCTTTTACAAAACCGTCATCGTCTACATCAAGGATATAACTGGGGCTGCCGAACTTCGTGGCATCACGGTTATACATGACCGTCAGGTCAGCTCCGGACTTCTCATGAGCTTCGATCATCGCATCAAAAGTAGTATTCAGGACTACGTTACTGTTCGCGACGATAACGAATGTTGTCCTGGATGTACGCAGGAAGTCAAGGATACCCCAGAGTTCCTCATCACCGTTGAGATTAGTCGCCTCGGAATTAACGTAAGGCGGCAGGATATGAAGACCGTCGTTCTTACGGTCAAGAGACCATGCGGCACCCGTTCCGAGGTGATCCATCAGTGACTTATACTTGTTATATGTGAGAACACCGACATTCTTGATCCCGGAGTTGACCATATTCGAGAGCATAAAGTCGATTACTCTGTAACGCCCGGCGAAAGGAACCGCGGACAAGGCTCTCGGACCGGATAACTCTCCGAGAGTGATCTTCTTATTGTCGGCCAGTATCAGGCCCATCGCATTATTAAACATCTTATCGTTCCCTCCGTGAATTATACTCTGAATGTATCGGCGATTACGCTCTCTTCTTCAGGCACATCGATATCAGAATCGATCATGCTGTTGGCAGGTATGACCGCATCGTCCTTGATGATCAGGCCTCTCTCGAATACCGAGATCCCCTGAGAACAGATCTTGTGATTCGTGTAAGCGGTCTCGCCTTCGACATTAGGTCCGGCCTTGACGTTCTTACCGATGACGGTACCGAAGTCAACGATACATCTCTCGATATGAGCGCCTTCCTTAACGATAACGCCCGGAAGCAGGACACAATCCTTAACGACTGCCCCCTTCTCTACTATAACGGACTCGCTCAATACGGAATGATCGACTACACCGTGGATACGGCAACCATCGGTCAGTGCGGAATTCTTAACGCTTCCGTCCTTACCGATGAAGTGTGAAGGCTTGACCGGGTTACGACTGAAGATCTTCCATGAACGGTCGACCAGATTGATCTCCTCAGGCTTATCCAGGATATCCATATTGGTCTCCCAGAGGGAAGATATAGTTCCGACATCCTTCCAGTATCCTGAGAATCTGTAAGCGAAAAGCTTCTTTCCTTCGCTTAAGAGCATCGGGATGATATTCTTTCCGAAGTCATTATTGGAATTGGGATCCGCCTCATCCTTGATGAGGGCAGTTCTTAATACATCCCACGTGAAGATATAGACACCCATCGATGCAAGGTTGCTCTTCGGCTTCGCGGGCTTCTCTTCGAATTCATAGATGGAATCGTCACCCTCAGTATTGAGGATGCCGAATCTGGGAGCCTCTTCCCACGGTACTTCATATACCGCTACCGTAGCGTCTGCTCCCTTGGCGATATGCTGCTTCAGCATAGCTGCATAATCCATCTTGTAGATATGGTCACCTGAGAGGATAACAACATACTTGGGATTATTGTCATCAATAAAGTCCTTGTTCTGGTAGATCGCATTAGCCGTACCCTTGTACCAGTCACTCTTACCGGATCTCTGATAAGGCGGCAGGATATAGGCACCTGCATTATTACGGTCCAGATCCCAAGGATGGCCGTTACCGACGTAGGTATTAAGGGCCAAAGGCTGATACTGTGACAGCACGCCTACGATCTCGATGCCGGAATTAACACAATTCGACAACGGGAAATCGATGATCCTGTAACGGCTTCCGAAAGGAACTGCCGGCTTGGCGATCCTTTTTGTAAGAACACCGAGTCTTGCACCCTGACCTCCTGCCAGTATCATAGCAACGACATCAGTTCTACTCATATATTGTTACCTCCACTAATTAGATTCTGTATTAGTCTGCTCGCGCTTTGTGTTTACTTCTTTGCCTTGTCGGAAGGCTTCTTTGCTCCCGTCTTCTTAGGAGCCGGCTTCTTGGCTTCAGATAGCTTGGAAGTCTTCTTCGCAGTCTTATCCTCGACCTTCTTCACCGTCTTCCTCGGCTTCTTCGCCTCACCTAACGGCATGAAGTATATACCTGCCAGCGGCGGTATATTCAGCTTGATGTGATAGGGCTTGCCGTTATAGGGCTCATCGATCGCTTCGACACATCCTTCCGCATCAGTAGCCGTCGGATAACCGCTGCCGCCGAAGGCCATATCGTCAGTATTAAGAACGATCCTGTACTTACCGGGCTCATAGACCGGGATCTTATATTCTTCGAGAGGCTGCGGCACCATATTAAGCGCTACGTAAACGTCCTTATACTTCTCTTCGGGACATGCTCTCTTATAGATGAACACATTATTCTTCGTATCGGATGCATCGATCCACTCGAAGCCTGACCATGTATGGTCGTCTTCCCAGAGCTGAGGATGATCGATATAGAATCTGTTGAGCTTGGAGCAGTAGTCTTGCAGAAGTCTGTGAGACTCATAGTCAAGCATGAACCACTCGAGCTGCTCATAGTATCTCCACTCGATGAACTGTCCGAACTCAGAACCCATAAAGTTCAGCTTGGCACCGGGATGGCTCATCTGATAGAGGAAGAGCGTTCGCAGCGATGCGAACTTACGCCATACATCCCCCGGCATCTTATCTATCATGGAATACTTGCCGTGAACGACCTCATCATGAGACAGGCTCAATACGTAGTTCTCGGCAAAGGCGTACATCATGGAGAAACAGAACTGATCGTGATGCCAGCCCCTCGCATAGGAATCCGTAGAGAAATAATCGAGCGTATCATGCATCCATCCCATATTCCACTTATGAGTGAATCCGAGACCGCCTTCTTCGACCGGATGCGATACCTTCGGCCATGCTGTAGATTCTTCGGCGATCATCATAACAGAAGGATACTCTCTCCTGATCGTGCTGTTGAGTCTCTTGAAGAACTCGATAGCCTCGAGATTCTCATTGCCGCCGTACTTGTTGGGGATGTATGTCGTCCTTCCGTAATCCCTGTAGAGCATACTGCTCACGGCATCAACGCGAAGTCCGTCGATGTGATACTCATCAAGCCAGAAGATCGCATTCGATATCAGGAAAGAGATAACCTCATTCTTCGAATAATCGAAGACATAAGTTCCCCATTCCCTGTGTTCGCCGATCCTCGGGTCGGAATATTCATAACAGGGAGTTCCATCGAATCTTACAAGACCTTCAAGATTCTTCGGGAAATGCGCCGGAACCCAGTCAAGAAGAACCGATACTCCGTTCTGATGCAGTACATCGACAAAGTACTTGAAGTCCTCAGGTGTTCCGAATCTGCTGGTTACCGCATAATAACCCGTAACCTGATATCCCCAGGATGCATCGAGCGGATGCTCAAGGACCGGCATAAGCTCGATGTGTGTATAGTTCATCTTCTTACAGTAATCGATAAGGTCCAGAGCCAGCTCTCTGTATGTGAAGAAGTTGCCGTCAGGATGTCTTCTCCAGGAACCCAGATGGAGCTCATAGATGTTGATAGGTTGAGGTGCGAGGGCATCCTTCTTGTTCTTACGGAAATCGGCGTCTCCCCAAACGTAATCATCAGTATAGAGAATAGACGCATTATTGGGTCTCGTCTCAAAATGTCTGGCGTAAGGATCACCCTTATCATATATCCTGTTATCTGCTCCGATAACTCTGTATTTATATCTGTCCCACTGCTTGGCACCGGGAACGAACAATTCCCAGATACCGGTATTGCCAAGCCTGAACAGATGATCTGCATCAGGCTCCCAATCATTAAAGTCACCGATGACACTTACGGCATTGGCCTTAGGCGCCCAGACTCTGAACATAAAACCGGAGTTCCCGTTTACATCGGTGTGTGGATGCGAACCGAGGAAATTATAGCTCATATAATCTTCGCCACGGTTAAACAAATATGCGTGATCCATTCCATTCCTCCACTACAATCAAGCCGCTGCAGGCCCCATTTACACCTGCAGCAACTATTTATACAGACCATTATATAATAAAAATGTCTTGATTACCAACTTAAAATACAAAAAAACGAGAGAAATTAGGTGTAATTTTGTGCATTTTGGCAATAAAACGACGTCTTAATCGTTATATTTACTTTTCGATGATTCTTGTAAAACCGTCGATACCGTTGTAGTCCCCGACAAAGAGGCATTCCGTTACCGCTTGACCATTAAGATCATATACTTCGATGATGATATCCGCATCAGAAGAACTCACATCACAGTCAACGCCGTTATCGACGATAAGACCTTCACGATAATCCCACTCTTCGGCCGTTACGTCAAGCCCGTCAATGTTATTAATGAGTAATCGTATCTCGTCATCTTCAAATGCAGATGATCCTCCGGCTATGGCAATACATACTCTGTACTGCGGATCGGATGCCATGACCAGACACCCGTAGAGCGACATGTTCTGAGACAGGAATTCGTTATCAGCTTCGCTTTGAGCTTCGGAGTTCTCATCAAAGATATCAAAGTCACTGTCCCCTCTGTGGTCCGTAAGTCCGAACTCATTTACCAGGAACTCTGCCATATATCGGCTCCACTTACGAGCCCCGGATGAATTCAGATGTCCGCTGTCGAACATATCGGTATGATAATCGACGACATCAGTCCTGACACCGTTGATAAACGGCACTCCGTACTCATCTGCCAGATCCGCGATGCTGTTGAGATACCTTTGCTTATCTTCCGTAAGATACATCGGGCATGACGTAAGGACGACTTCTATCTCCTCACTCTGACAGAATTCGATCATCTTACGGACATATTCTGTACTTACGTCAGGAGGAGCAGCTTTCTCATCCTCCGGGAGCAGATCGTAATCGCCGAACGGGAACGTGATACGGTCGGCGCTCTCAGGATCGATCCCGTTACGGTATCCTGCGATGCGCTGATCGACATCTGCTCCGAACTGAACTTCATGCTCTACGGGCTTAAGATCGTCCGTCGTCAGACTGTCCCATCTGGAATGATAGAAAGAGAACGGCATATACATCTCGAGGTGATTCTCGCCGTCATCCAGAAGGTCCTCGAGCGCATCCAGCTTAAGCTTCGACATCGGCATCGTATCAAGGCTCTGATGGAGATATCCCATATGGAAGTGAGAATACTTCTCATCGAAAAATACCGTATAGACATCTATCAGTACCACTTCCGGCTTATGTTGTTTAACAGCATTTCTCATTACCCAGTAATCGACAGGGATCGCCTGTCCGTAGTTCGCCAGATTATAGGATGTGATCCCCTCTGCTTCCCACATCTCGAGTGGCAAAAGCCCCATAAGCGCATGGCTGCTCCCCAGGATATAAACGTCATAGAGGGACGGGTCATCGTAGAAGTCGGCAACCTTGGCATCTCCGGATTTATCGCGTGTTACATAGGAGGCACCCATCAGGAAAAGCCCCGTAAATACGAGCGTCAGTATGACCGATAATATCTTCTTGATCTTGCTCATCCGATATGCCTCCTCTCTCAGAACTGGAAATAGATGAATGCAGCCGAATCGTAGCCCGGCCCCCAGATACCTACGACCAGGATAAGAGTTATCACAAAAGCCGTAAACAGACATCTCGGCACCATAGGAAGATCCAGTAATCTGCTTCTTATATCTTTCTTACGGTACTTAACGATATCGGCGAACATAAGGATCAGTATCCCCGCTGCCATCACGATAAGATTGGCTCTGTTCATACCGAGCGCAGTCGTGAAATGGATGCCGCCGGTACCGAACGACACGAACGTTCTTCTGATCATCTTAAGAGCGACCTTAAGGCT
>OMQY01000177.1 GCA_900313405.1 uncultured Eubacteriales bacterium | reverse complement strand
TCGACCGTAACAGCCATTCCGGACTCAGGCATAGGGATGCCGAGCTTTTCCATCATGGCACGGAAGTGATCACGGTCCTCTGCAAGGTCGATAGTCTCGGGTGATGTGCCGAGGATATTGATACCGTTGCGCTTAAGATCAGCTGCAAGGTTCAGAGGTGTCTGACCGCCGAACTGAGCGATGACTCCGACCGGCTTCTCCTTCTCGTGGATAGCCAGAACATCCTCGAGTGTCAGAGGCTCGAAGTAGAGCTTATCGGATGTGTCGTAGTCAGTAGATACTGTCTCGGGGTTGCAGTTTATGATGATGGACTCGAAGCCGAGCTTCTTGAGTGCGAGAGCAGCATGTACGCAGCAATAGTCGAACTCGATACCCTGACCGATCCTGTTAGGACCACCGCCGAGGATAAGGATCTTAGGCTTGTCGTTATTGACAGGGCTCTTATCCTCAGAGAGATGATATGTCGAATAGTAGTAAGCAGCATCCTTGGTTCCGCTTACGTGAACGCCTTCCCATGCTTCCTTGATACCGTACTCATAACGCTTATTACGGATCTCATCTTCCGATACTTCGAGGAGCTTAGACAGATATCTGTCAGAGAAGCCGTCGAGCTTAGCCTGAAGGAGAACGGGCTTGGAAGGAACAGCGCCCTTATGAGCCTTAAGGCTCTCTTCTTCGTCTACCAGTTCCTTCATCTGTGTAAGGAACCAGTGCTTGATCTTTGTAAGATCGTAGATCTCATCGATCGTAGCTCCCTTACGGAGAGCTTCGTAGATAACGAACTGCCTCTCGCTTGTAGGGATGGCGAGCTTAAGGAGCAACTCTTCCTTAGTCATATCGTGGAAATTCTTGGCATAACCTAAGCCGTATCTGCCGGTCTCCAGACTTCTGATCGCCTTCTGGAATGCTTCCTTATATGTCTTACCGATACTCATGACCTCACCTACGGCGCGCATCTGAGTACCGAGCTTGTCCTCAGCTCCCTTAAACTTCTCGAAAGCCCATCTTGCAAACTTGATAACTACGTAGTCGCCGTCAGGTACATACTTGTCGAGCGTACCGTACTTACCGCACTCGATCTCATCAAGTGTCAGGCCGCATGCGAGCATAGCGGATACAAGAGCGATCGGGAAACCTGTAGCCTTGGAAGCAAGAGCGGAAGATCTGGATGTACGGGGATTGATCTCGATAACAACGATCCTTCCGGATACGGGGTCATGTGCAAACTGGCAGTTACAGCCGCCGATTACTTCGATAGCCTCGATGATCTTATAGGAATACTCCTGAAGCTTAGCCTGAACATCTTCGGAGATCGTGAGCATGGGAGCTGAACAGAACGAGTCACCTGTATGAACACCGATGGGATCGATATTCTCAATAAAGCAGACAGTGATCTTGTTGTTCTTGGCGTCTCTTACGACCTCGAGCTCAAGTTCTTCCCAACCGGAGATGGATTCCTCAACGAGAACCTGGTGAACAAGGCTTGCCTGCAGACCTCTCTCACAGACTGTGCGGAGCTCATCAACGTTATATACGAGGCCGCCGCCTGCGCCGCCCATCGTGTAGGCAGGTCTTAATACAACGGGGTAATGAAGCTCTTCTGCGATCTTTACGGCTTCCTCTACGGAGTAAGCTTCGTGGCTTCTCGGCATCTCGATACCGAGGCTGTTCATCGTGTTCTTGAACTCTATTCTGTCCTCGCCTCGCTCGATGGCGTCTACCTGTACACCGATTACCTGGACATTGTACTTATCAAGTACGCCCGCCTGGGACAGCTCGGAACAAAGATTGAGACCTGACTGTCCGCCGAGATTAGGCAACAATGCATCAGGTCTCTCTTTATCGATTATCTGTTCAAGCCTTGCAACGTTCAAAGGCTCAATATACGTCCTGTCAGCGACGTCGGGATCAGTCATGATAGTAGCAGGATTGGAATTAACAAGTACGATCTCGTACCCCAGCTTCCTCAATGCTTTACATGCCTGTGTTCCGGAATAGTCAAACTCACACGCTTGGCCGATAATGATCGGGCCCGATCCGATGATAAGGATCTTGTTTATGTCATCTCTCTTTGGCATACACTTACCCCCATGTTTAACACATATTAAATTGCTGTTAAAGATATTATCACAACAATCGGATTAGTGCGATGAAAAAGTATACAGAAAGATTATTATTTTCGCGAATGGATTTGTGCATCAGACAAGGG
>OMQY01000042.1 GCA_900313405.1 uncultured Eubacteriales bacterium | reverse complement strand
TCCAACACACCTAAGCCGACGGCGTCCAACACACCTAAGCCGACGGCGTCGAATACGCCTAAACCGACGGCGTCGAACACGCCTAAACCTACGGCGTCCAACACGCCTAAGCCTACGGCGTCCAACACGCCTAAGCCTACGGCGTCGAATACGCCTAAACCAACGGCGTCAAACACACCTAAACCAACGGCCTCCAACACGCCTAAACCAACGGCGTCGAATACGCCTAAGCCGACGGCGTCGAATACGCCTAAACCAACGGCGTCGAATACGCCTAAACCAACGGCGTCGAATACGCCTGTTCCGACGACGAGACCGGGCTCAGGTCAGCAGCAATCAACAAGTACCCCGTCGCCAAGTCCGACTTCAGGTCGCAGACCAAGCGCCACAGCTACACCGTCGCCTAAGCCTGTGACTTCAAGACCGACAAGACACGCGACGGCAACACCGTCCCCTACATGGCATCCTACGTCCACTCCGACAAGGAAACCCACAGCGACCCAAAAACCGACTTCTACACCTACGCCGGGACCGTCGACCGGCAGTACTCAGCAGAACAGTCAGGCCCCCGGCGTAGCGGACTTCGTCGAGAGACTCTATACGGTTGCACTGGGGCGTCCGTCCGATCCCTATGGAAAGAGCGACTGGGTTAACCGCGTCAAGACAGAAGGATATACCGGAGCAGATCTGGCCAGAGGTTTCCTCTTCTCAGGAGAATTCCTCGGAAAGAATATGAATAATTCCGACTTCCTGGATACGCTCTATCTGACCTTCTTTAACAGACCGGCTGATTCCCAGAAATCGAACTGGCTGGGATTGATGTCTGCCGGATGGACCAAGAAACAGGTCATCGACGGTTTCATCAATTCCACCGAGTGGGCAAACCTCTGTCTTACGTACGGAATCGCATCGGGCACCACATGTCCGCCGAATATCGAAGTCGAACCTTCAGCCGAAGTTATCGAATTCGCAAGGAGACTTTATACAACCTGTCTCGGTCGTGATGCCGACCCTGCTGGGCTTAACTCATGGGCCCGTGATATAGCCAATATGAGGATCTCGGGTTCAGCTGCCGCTCACGGCTTCTTCTTCTCGGGAGAGTTCATTAATGCCGGGTACAGTGACGCGGAATTTGTCACCAGGCTCTACCGGACATTCATGGGACGAGAACCCGATCAGGGAGGCTTTGATGCCTGGATGAGAGCTATCGCTTCGGGACAGAACCGTGAAGACGTATTCAGAGGTTTTGCAAGTTCGGCGGAATTCGCCGCGATCTGTGCAGATTACGGAATACTGAAATAGCCGAATAAAGCCTGTTTAATGGGCTTAGGATATTGAAAAACATACGACCTCCAATTAGAATTAGTGATGGACTAATCAATTGGGGGTCTTTGTATGAGAAAACACAGTGGAATCCTTATTCTGATCGCAACGATGCTTCTTACTTTCTTCGTACCGTTCACAGCGGTCAGGATCAATGCCGAAGTCGTCACCGGAACTGACGGAAACACCTATCAGATATCATCAAGCGGTGCGAGCCTTGATAAGTGGAAGACAGGCGTCTCGGGTGCAGTCACGATCCCTGACAGCATCACATATAACGGACAGACATATAAGGTCTGGAAGATCAACAACTCGGCCTTCTACGATCCCACCAATCCGAATGACTACACAGGCATCACATCGGTTACGATCGGCAAGAATGTTCAGACAATCGAATCTCA
The DNA here is from genome assembly GCA_900313405.1 of uncultured Eubacteriales bacterium. Next base: position 10,253 of record OMQY01000042.1, on the reverse strand, counting down.
TGCATTTGACTCCTGCACAGGCATAACGAAGGTCTCCTTCAAGAGCGGAAGCGTATGTACGACCATCGAGAACGATGCTTTCGCTGACTGTACAAGTCTTACTACAGTTACACTTCCCGCAGGTCTTAAGAAGATCGGAAGCAGCGCATTCGTAAGATGCGGCAAGCTCAATTCCATCAATATCCCGAGTTCTGTCACGGAGATCGGCTTTTCAGCCTTCCTTCAGTGCAGCGCTCTTACGAGTATCTCTTTGTCTTCATCTCTCACGTCTCTCGGATCCGGAGTAACAGGAGTATTCGAACAGTGCACATCGCTTAAGACAGTTGACATGAGCATGTGTTCCAGACTCACGACTATCCCTGATATCACATTCAAGCAGTGCTCTGCTCTGACGAATGTATCATTCCCGCCGGCACTTACAACGATCGGCTCACATGCCTTTGAGAATTGCAGCAGCCTGACTGAGATCCGACTTCCTGCCACGATCAAGACGATCGGAGAAGCCGCGTTCATTTCATCGGGCGTAACAAGTGCTACTATCCTTGCGACTACAGCACCGACTATCTCATATGACAGAGGCGCCCAGAACAAGAATTCCTTTAAGCTTACAACCAACTTCACCGTACCGGCCAATGCTACAGGATACGACTCCGGTAAGTGGGCCGGATACGCCAAGAGAGTTTCTTACGTAAACGGTCTTGCTCCCGCTACGGCAACTCCGACTACCAAGCCTTCTTCGGGCGGTGCTACCCCTACGACTAATCCTGCGACAGCTACTCCTACGACAAGACCGTCCTCAGGCAATGCAACACCTACAAGAAGACCCAGTGCGACAGTAACACCCAAGCCGACTACGTCGGGCGGATCGAGAGCAACTGCTACTCCCACACCGAGGCCGTCATCTTCCGGGTCTTCCTCGTCGTCAAGTTCAAATCCGGGCGTTGCCGACTTTATCGAGAGACTCTACACAGTAGCCCTTGGTCGCGCATCTGATCCTTATGGAAAAGCTGACTGGGTGAACCGCGTTCGCACTCAGGGATATACGGGCGCCGACCTCGCAAGAGGTTTCCTCTTCTCCGATGAGTTCCTCGGCAAGAATATGAGCGACTCGGCTTTCCTCGATGTCCTCTATATGACTTTCTTCAACCGTGCAGCCGACTCCCAGAAGTCCTACTGGCAGGGGCTGCTCAATCAGGGCTGGACAAAGAAGCAGGTCATCGACGGATTTATCAACTCGACAGAGTGGGCTAATCTGTGTCTTACATACGGGATCGCATCAGGCACTAACTGTCCGCCTAATATCGTGATCCAGCCTTCTGCTGATGTTGTCGCTTTCGCGAAGAGACTCTATACGACTTGTCTCGGAAGGAACCCAGATACGAACGGACTCAACAACTGGGCGTCAGCTCTTGCAAATATGCAGATCTCGGGATCTGAAGCCGCGCACGGTTTCTTCTTCTCGGCAGAGTTTATCAATGCCGGGCATTCTGATTCCGAGTACGTTACAAGGCTCTACCGCACGTTTATGGGCCGTGAACCCGATCAGGGCGGTTACAATAACTGGATGAGTGCTCTCTCTTCAGGTCAGTCCCGTGAGGCCGTATTCCAGGGCTTTGCCGGATCTGCCGAGTGGGCAGGCATCTGTGCCGAGTACGGTATCCTTAAATAAGATCTGACAGATCGGAAATACAAAAGTCGAGGGCTTGAGTTCAAGCACCTCGACTTTTTCTTTAAGAGAAATACCTTACTGAACTATAAGCTTTAACCTGTATTTTTGCTCAGAATCCGACTCTATTATCAGAAACGTCACCCACTGCGTTGTGCTATACTGTCTTGGTGGTCCTTTCAAGGACCCGCATCGCATAAAAAACAACCGGGAGGTTTTGTTATATATGTGGTTTGAAGAAGCGGTTTTTTATCAGATATATCCAATGGGATTCTGCGGAGCACCCGCGGACGGGAATTTTGCCAACACTATGCCTGTCGATGCACCTGCCCTCAGCCCTGCGCCGATCAACAAGGTGATCGACTGGATCCCCCATTTCAGCAAGCTCGGCATAACGGCCATATACTTTTCGCCGGTCTTCGAATCGGACTCACACGGATACGATACAAGGGACTACGGACTGATCGACAGAAGACTCGGCACCAACGAAGACTTCAGGACTGTCGTACAAAAGCTTCACGAGGCAGGCATCCGTGTTGTCCTCGACGGTGTCTTTAATCACGTCGGCCGAGGCTTTTGGGCGTTTAAGGATGTGATCGAGAAGAAGTGGGACTCACCATACAAGGACTGGTTCCATATCTCATGGGACGGCAATTCGGCATACAACGACGGCTTCTGGTATGAAGGCTGGGAAGGCCACTACTCACTGGTCAAATTGAATCTCAGGAATCCTGCTGTCATCGATCATATCCTCGATAAGATCAGATACTGGGTCGACTTTTTTGACATAGACGGATTAAGGCTCGATGTTGCCTATTGCCTTGATCGTGACTTTATACACAGATTAAGGGAGTTCGCGAACGGCATCAAACCCGAATTCCTGCTTCTCGGCGAGCTTCTCCACGGTGACTATAATCAGTTCGTTAATGACGGCATGCTCCACAGCTGCACGAACTACGCATGTTACAAGGGGCTTTACAGCAGCTTCAATTGCCTGAATATGTTCGAGATAATAAACACGCTGATACAGCAGTTCGGTCCCGAGAACTGGAGCTGGTACAGAGGAAAGCATCTGATGAGCTTTGTCGATAACCACGATGTGACCAGAGTGGCTTCGATCCTCGGTAATCCCTCTCACCTTCCGCTTATCTATACGCTGGCTTTCGGTATGCCGGGTTTCCCATGTGTCTATTACGGAAGCGAGTGGGGTGTTACGGGACGTAAGGAAGACGGAGATCCGGTCTTGAGGCCCTGCCTTGATAAGCCGGAGTGGAATGATCTTACGGAACATATATCAAGACTTGCAAAGATCAAGTCCGGATCGCCTGCGCTGAATTACGGTTCATTCAGGTCTGTAGTGCTGACCAACCGGCAGTGTATCTTCGAGCGCAGATGTGATTCACAGAGGATACTGATCGCCATCAATGCCGACGGGAATGAATATACGGCGCATTTCGATGCGGGATGCGGACAGGCGAAGGAACTTCTTACGGGAACGATCCACGACTTCGGCGGCGGATCGACGCTCCCGCCTTACTCTTCTCAGGTCTGGCTGATGGAGAACTGATCTTTCCATAAATATCAAATGCACCTTCGCCCCTTCATAGGGTAGAATATAAGTACGCCGCATCGAAGGCGAATACTTATATTTCAGGGGTGTAATATGAGCAGAACTTTGGATGATGTCCTTGCCATGATCAGGGACAACGACATTAAGATGGTGGACTTCAAGCTGACCGATATCGACGGTCGCTGGAGACACCTGAGCATTCCCGCCGAGAGGCTCTCAGAGAAGACGATGACACAGGGTATCGGCTTCGACGGTTCGAACTACGGCTATGCACCTGTCGAGAACAGTGACATGGTCTTCGTTCCCGTTCTTGATTCGGCAGTCATCGACAGATATGCCGAGATCCCGACGCTCTCCATGATCGGTGACGTCAGAGTGATCGATCTTCCCGAGAACAGACCATTTGATCAGTATCCGCGTAACGTCGCGATAAGGGCTCTCGAGTATATGAAGGAGACCGGTATCGCCGATAAGATGATCATCGGACCGGAGTATGAATTCTATATTTTCGATGAGGTCTATTACGAGAATACTTCCCAGGATCTGTCGGTCAACATTCATGCGAGACAGGCTCACTGGGCTTCCAATAACGATGACAATAACTTCGGCTATCAGATCCCTCACGGAGCCGGCTATCATACATGCCTGCCTATGGACGTATGTAATGATCTGAGGACCAGAATGTGCCTTGCAATGAAGGATTGGGGTATCGAGGTCAAGTATCACCATCCCGAGGTAGGCGGTTGCGGTCAGATGGAGATCGAGGTCGAATTGGGCGAGATGTTGAAGCTCGCAGACGACACGATGTCGGCCAAGTATGTTATCAAGAACGAGGCTGTCCTTGACGGACGCACTGCTACACTGATGCCTAAGCCGCTCGCAGGCGAGGCCGGAAACGGAATGCACGTTCACATGCTCCTGACAAAGGACGGTAAGCCCGTCTTCTACGATCCCGATAATTATGCACAGCTCAGCAATGAAGCCCTCTGGTTCATCGGAGGACTCCTGACACATGCGCGTTCACTCTGCGCGATCACGAACCCTTCCACGAATTCCTATAAGAGACTGGTTCCCGGATTCGAAGCGCCTGTTACCATCGGATATGCAATGGCCAACAGATCCGCTGTCGTTCGTATACCTGCTTATGCCAAGACTCCCGATACTAAGAGATTCGAGCTCAGGAATCCTGATGCTACATGTAATCCTTACTATGCTTATGCGGCGATCCTCATGGCAGGTCTGGACGGTATTAAGAATAAGATCGATCCTCATGAGGCAGGATGGGGACCTTACGACTTCAACCTTTTCGATCTGTCTGACGAAGAGAAAGCCAAGATCGAAGGTCTGCCTGCATCTCTGCCTGAAGCCATAGCCGCTCTTAAGGCCGATCATGATTATCTGACAGTCGGCGGTGTATTCCCCGAGAGACTACTTGATCAGCTTACCAAGCGTCTTTCCAAGGCTGCTGATGAGATCGGCAGGATCCCTCACCCGGCAGAGTTCGCCAAGTACTACGATCTGTAATCAACGGCATAACCAAAAAGAAGGCCTTCGCTACGCCGCTAGCGAAGGCCTTTATTATGAAGAGATTCAGTCTGTTATATCCGACGGATCCATTTCATCCGTATCACCGTCCCCGGAGGCAATATCCTCCTTGTCGGTCTTAAAGTAATAAGTACGCTTCGTGAAGCATGATCCTATGCCGATACCCATTATAAATCCTACCCCGAATCCTGCCCATGACGACATGGATATGCGGAAGAGATTACCGTAGATAATGCCGAACAGTAGAGCCATCGGCCAGTTAAAAGGTCCGGACTTAACTCCCAGTGCAGGGAGCTCTGTGCCGTCAACGATCGCCTTGCCGTCCTTTACGGTCGTGGCAAGATAAGCCGTGAAGAATGTCATCTTCCTGTCGAGCTCTGTCCTGATATTCTCGGCAACATCCTGAGCGAAAAACCTCTCTGCCATCGTATAAGTCCCGCCGTCTCTTCTTATCGGATAAACGGCAATGATCTTCTTATTGTGCTTGAAGAAATAGAACTTCCCCTTATTTGCCATGATGTCTGTTATAAGATCATAGTCGACATCAAAATCTATCTTATTCCTGAACTTTGTCTTGGCGACCTTCTTCTTGCCGGCTTCGTTAAATGAATATCCCTGAAGATCGAGCGAACTGCTCGTGAATTCCGTTTCAAATAAAGATCTTACGTCTATCATGTTTACTCCTCCTGAACCGGGGCTTTCCTGTTCCTGATGATTCCATAATAAACGGCGTTATTCAAAAAAACGTCAAGTAATATTTAAGAATAGATAAAGAAACATCCCCGATCACTCGGGGATGCCATGTTGTATTCTTATTGATTATAAGATTACTTGCTGAATACTACGGAAGAACCGTCTTCGAATTCGACAGTGATCTCACCGTCATCGATAGTAGCTTCACCGATCTCACCGTCATCCTCAGGAGTGAATGTGATCGTATCACCGTCGATCTCGTATGTGCCTTCTTCGTGCATAGCAAGATCATCAGCATCATAAGCGGTAAACATGTCAGCGATATAATCTCTGAAGGTGTCATAGCCCTGAGCCTGAGCCATAGTATCAGCCTGCTCCTCTGTAGCACCGAACTGGTCGAGGATGATCTGTACTCCCTCATCACTTGTCATGTAATCGAGGATGTTGTCGAGATTCTTCTCTCCGTCTGAATCGAGAACATAGTTGCCGTCATCGAGCTCGAGGCTGACATCAAAGAAGATCTCAGCATCATCGGCACTCAGACCTGCACCTGCCATGATCATGTCTGCAACATTGTACTGAGCGGAATACTCTCCCTCTACATCATCATCCTTCTTACTCTTTGAGCATCCTGTTGCTGCAGCGGCGATCATGCTTGCTGCAACGATAACGGAAGCGATCTTTGTAAACTTCTTCATTGTTTTTCTCCTTATTCATTTGTTCAGCCACCGATAGAGCAGCCGCGAAGATTATAGTATTTTCGAGAAGAGATGTCAAAAAAACCGCCCTCTGCGAGGCAGAGGACGGAATCTGTGATCATTTGATCTTTATGACCGGATCGTTATTATTCCTCAACGAAGACGAATTCCATCTCACCGAGTGAAGGATCTGTCCAGTCCATAGTGATCTGGTTGCCGCTGATCGTACCTGCGGTAGAGCCCATGCCGACAGCTGACAGGATGACCTGATCGCCGCTGATCGTATATGTGCCGCTTACCTGGTTCGTGATGGTGGAATAATCAGCCTCTGCAAGAGCTTCCTCGACCAGCTGATCAATGGACATTCCGCTTGAAGTCAAGAGTGACTCGATCTCTGTCTCTGACATACCGTACATTGTAGCCATCATGGACAGCATGTTCGTTCTGAAGAAGTCTTCGAACTTCGAAGCGAATTCACTACCGTCGCAGTACATTGTGAACGTGCCGTCATCACCGAGTATAAGGTGCATATCGAAGATGATGGAACCGTTGGGCTGATAGCCGGAGATACCCATATTCTCGACCATCATATCCGTAATGTCATAATGAGCTACATAAGATGTCCCGCTGATGTTGGAAACATCGATCGGAGCAGCTGTGGACTGAGTCTCTGTCTCAGTAGGCTCAGGCTGTGTAGTTACGACTACATCCGTGGGCTCAGCGGTGACCGTAGGATCAGTCTCAGTAGGCTCGGAAGAAGGCTCAGTTGGATTAAGCTGAGAGTCAATAACATCTATAACATTATTAACAGCCTGTGCGTGAATGTATGGATCAACATCGACTACCAGATCGATCAGATAGTCGGCAAATTCCTCTGTGCTGTCAGCTGAGATGACCCACTCGCCGTCTTCCTGAACCAGCTCGAAAGTGAACTCTCCTGCCTCGAAGCTGTCTTCGTCAGAAGCAAGCTCCTCCAATGCCTCGATGAAATCATCAGTTGTAGCATCATCGTCGATCTCATCAAGGATGTCATCGATGGATACGGTGCTCAGGTCGATCGTAACCTCAGCCTTCTTCTTGCTGACGTCGGAATCGGTGATCTCATACTCGGCATTCTCGAGAAGTGCCACAAGGATACTTGTAGTAGAATCGATGTCCATATCTCCTACTGCATCTTCTCCGCCTTCTACAAGCTTACTGTTCTTGTTTACCTTGGAGTTAATGATGTTATCGAGATAAGATGCTACAACATCCTCTACATCATCATTATCTCCGCCCTTATCGCTCTTGCTGCATGCAGCGATCGAACCGATAAGCAGGGCAGCAGATACTGCCGTACAGATAATTCTCTTAAAGTTGTGCATTTGTTTTCCTCCCCTATCATTGTCTGTCCATAAATGAACAGCATTGATTATATCACATTTCAATATGTAATACCTTATTCAGACTGTGAGCGTGATCACCTTGATCCTCTGACCATGGAAGCCAGATACTCGCCATATTCGAGAGCAGTCGGATATTCATAGAATATACCGTCTATCCAGATATACCCTTCCATGAACCCGATGACACATTCGTCACAGTTGTCTTCGCCTGACAGAACGAAGAGATACTCTATGTCGGCTGATCCCGTATCGGATGAAGGCAGACGTCTGACATCCGCCATAAAGGTCAGCAGATCGCTTATCAGTCCGGAGTCGATCGATGTGTAAGACTCGGCGCCTGCCTTGTAAGTAATGACCGTAAACCCGTTTACGGCACCCGCTGTCTCGTTACTGACAGGCTCTTCTGCTTCTTCAGCTTCAGTCTCTTCAGGAACAATATTATCGTCCCGTTCCGCGATCGTTGTCACTTCCGACAGATAGCTGTCTATCTCCAGCTCTTCTATGCCCGCCGCAGCATCTACCTCATCAGCTATACCGTTATGGCTGTACGTATAAGTGCCCCTTGAGCGATCAGCATCTTCTGTCAGAGCATCCTTCTTATCATCGGTGCGGCTGAATATCAGGACACCCGCTACAAGGACCGCGACTGCGGCCGCAATTGCAGGTACGAGTCTTAGCATCATTGCACGTCTCTTGCCCTTCTCGCGGGCTGTTGTATCAGCTTCAATGGAAGTAACTTCTGCCCGCGGGTTATAATCCCCTGCAGCTTCCGCTCTAAGGTTCTCAAGGATACGGGCGCGCATGGCTTCGTCGACCTGAACATGGTTCATGATCTCTTTGTACTTATTCTCCAAAGTCATACACCTCCTTCAATACAGTCTTCAGCTTGTCACGTCCGCGCTTCAGCTTGGACCTGATCGTCGATTCCTTCACGCCGAGGACCTGCGCTATCTGTGCAGTCGTAAGATCTTCCTGATAGAACAGATGGAAGATCTCTCTGCTGTCCTCCGGAAGCGAACTCACTGCTTCCCAGATAAAGGACAGATCCTCTTTGTGCTGTGCCACGAGAGTCTCATTGAGCTCGTCGTGAGAACGGTAGCTGTTATATTTGATCCTGTTCTTGGAGGTATTGGCTGTCACCGTCAGGAGCCACGCCTTTGCGTGACCATCGTTCTCGAATACGGGCGCTTTACGCATATAGGATATAAGAACATCCTGCAGGATATCTTCTGCGTCCTGCATGTTGTGGACATAAGTATAAGCGAATCTGATGATCGTATTACCGAACTTGTCCATCAGCTCCGCAGCCTTATCGGCCACGTCATCCGGTATGTAAGAGCCCTGACCCATACCGTTCCCGGCATCGCTGAACTCCTCATACTCGGATCCGGATGTTCCGTCTGTCAGATCCGTGAATCTTATCCCGGCACGATATGCCAGATCAGATATCCACGTGATCAACCGGCTTATCCTGTTGTTGATGCTAAGTGTTATCAATCCCGTATCTCCTTTAAGGTGATCGCTAATAATATAACACATATCATAAGGACTTGCCGTATGCGTTTCTTTTGCCTGCCTGATACCTCCCCGCTTCACGTTCTTACCCTATATACATTTGCCGGTAATGTTTTGTTGCATCGGGAGGTGATCTTTTTCGAGAAAATTTTTTCGAAAAAATATGATCGTCTGCAACATTCCTCATTCCCGGATTGTATTAAAGGCATAAGACCCGAAAGACAACGACAGGGTAAGGAGGACACAGAAATGAAAAAGCTAATACCTATAGTATCTTTGGTGCTCGTAACCGGACTCATCATGGGTCTGGCAGCATGCGGATCATCCAAGGACGACGACAAGAACAGCAGTAGGGGCGACAGACACACGGCCGAGGAAACGACTATTCCCGAGTTGGAAGAATATGTATCGGCCGAGTATCCTGCATATGAGACTGAAGCATATTGGGAAGAGGACGCATATTACGGTGTCGATGATGCCGATATGCACAACGCCGTAACCGATGAGATTTCCGATTATATCAATGGCGGCAGCACTCCGGACGGATATAATACTAACGACGTTAATATCACGTATAACACAAGGATGCTGATCCGCCGAGTTACGATGGAAGTCGAGACGCTCCGGTATACGGATGTTGTTATGTCAGTCCGTGCACAGACAGTCGCACTCGGAGGTTATGTAGAGAGTTCTTCCGAATACGGAACAGGAGAAGAGAAAGACCTGAGGACCGGCGTATTTGTTATCCGCGTTCCTTCCGAATATCTTGATGAGCTGATCAATTCTTTCGGCGGATACTGCACAGTACTGTCACAGAATGAGAGCACCGAGGACGTAACACTTGCTTACTCCGATATCGAGAGCCATATCGAAGCTCTCCGCACAGAGCAGAACACGCTTATGGAACTTCTTGCCAATACAGATAATATCGATTATATCCTCACTCTCCAGACACGTCTTACACAGCTCAGTTATGAGATCGAGAGCTATGAGTCTCAGGCGAGGATCCTATCCAACCTCTCCTCGTTCGGTACGCTCACTCTGACAGTAAGAGAGACAGTTGAGGAAGAGGAAGAAGTAACCCCCACACCTACTCCCGAAGATGATCCTTCCTTCAGAGAAGAGATGAGAGGAAGCCTGAATGACACTCTCAAGGATATCAGGAAAGGTGCACGTAACAT
>OMQY01000061.1 GCA_900313405.1 uncultured Eubacteriales bacterium | reverse complement strand
ATGCAGATCGACGATATGCCGAGTTGGAACACACAGTCATACGCGGTAGTCGGAAGCAACGGAAGTGCATACACATACTCGCTGCCGAGTCAGCAGGTCTACGTAATGTATCAGGATGACGCCTCGGTAGAGCGCGCACGTAACCTGATCGACCGTGTAATGGCGGGTGAGACGTTGACTTCAGAAGACGTCGCTTGATCGAGAGATCGAAGATATGTAAAAGAGAGAGCCGCCCTGCACTATGCAGGGCGGTTTTCGACGGGTTATTTCTTGACCATTAACTTCCTTCCGACGGCACCGGCGACGCGGTAAGGGAAAGGGCGGAGAGCCTTATTGGCCTCTTTGAGCTTCTGTCTGATCGGAATAGTCTGAGGGCAGTGTTTCTCGCATTTGCCGCACTCGATGCAAAGCGACACATCGGCGGGCTCGCGGCGAAGTGCGATCGTCTGAAGGTATTCTTTGCGCCCGGAGAGCTTATTCTCGGAGTACATGTGGTTATAGCATTAGAAGATGCCCGGGATATCGACGCCCTTTGGGCAGGGCATGCAGTAACGGCAGCCTGTACAGTTGACTTTTGTATTCTCGTTTATATAGGCCTTGATCTTATCTATCATCTGATACTCGTGATCGGTGAATGACGAGGCCTCTGCTACGGATGCGATCCTGCAGTTCTCTTCTATCATCGCGATGGAATTCATGCCGGATAAGACGCAGGTTACGCCTTCCTGATCCCAGAGCCATCTGAACGCCCATTCGGCCGGTGACCAGCCGTTCGGATCGGAAGCGATCTCCCTCTTGGCCTTGTCGGGAAGGAGGTCGACGAGCTTGCCGCCTCTCAAGGGCTCCATTATCATGACCGGGATACCCTTGGCGGCCGCTGCTTCCACGCCGATCCGGCCTGCCTGGCTCGTCTCATCCATATAGTTGTACTGAACGAGGCACATCTCCCAGTCGTACGCATTAAGTATCTTCAGGAACATTTCCGAATTGCCGTGGAATGAGAACCCGATATGCCTGATCTGACCGGACTCCTTGCGCTCCCTGATCCAGTCCTCGATCCCAAGGCGCTGAAGCCTTTCCCACTGAGCGTAATCGGTCATGTGGTGCATGAGATAATAGTCGACGTGATCGGTCTGAAGGCGTGCCAACTCCTCTTCGAAAAACTTATCGAGCGACGCCCTGTTCTTCACCAGATATTGCGGCAGCTTAGTCGCTATCATTATCCTGTCGCGGAGATTATTCTTTTTAACGCACCGCCCGAGGAACTCTTCGCTGCCGGGGTATATATAAGCGGTATCAAAATAGTTGATCCCGAGTTCCACTGCCTTGAGCACTTCGGCTTCGGCTTTGTCATAATCGATCTTCGTTCCCTTTGTACTGAAGCGCATGCATCCGTATCCGAGAATGGATATATCTTTACGTGTCTGCATAGGGATACCTCCGTTGTCGATCTTAAGTGTTTACACCTCCGAATAACACCCGAGGAACGTGAATGCCGCGGGGTCAGCGTCCAGCTGGCAGAGCAGTGTTACTACGGCATCCGAATAGACGGAGGCCTCTATGTCGAGATAGAACATAAACTCGAAGTCGCGTCCCGAGATAGGGCGTGATTCGATCTTGGTAAGATTAAGTCCCAGAGACGAGAAACGCGCGAGTGTGTTCGACAGCGAACCCGGTGTGTGTCCCAGAGCCATCATGACAGAGATCTTGTTGGCACCGGGGAATATGGACATATCCTTGCTGATGCAGATGAACCTTGTATAGTTGTGATCCGTATTCTGTATGTCATCACGCAGGATATTAAGACCGTAGAGGCCTGCGCAGTCAGGCGAAGAGATCGAGGCGACATCGCTTCTATCGGAGTCGGCGACCATGCGCGCTGCCACGGCGGTATTCTCGACGATGGTGACCTTGATGCCGCGGTTATCCTTCAGAAAGCGGCTGCACTGGCCGATCGCCTGCTCGTGTGAATAGATCTCTTTGATGTCTTCCATGCGTGTGCCGGGCTTAGCGAGCAGCCTGTGGTTGATCTGAAGCTTGATCGAGCGGATGATATGGAAATTATGCGAGCGCATCAGATCATAGACCGATGTCACAGATCCGAATGAAGAATTCTCGATAGGGAGGATGCCGTACTCGCACAGTCCTGATTCAACCGCCTGGAATACGCCGTCGAAAGTCCTGAAATACATGATGTTCGGGCTCGTAAAAAGCTTGTCGCATGCTATCTGTGAGTTCGCTCCCTCAACCCCCTGGCAGGCTACGACGCCCTTGGTCGGGAAGATCTTCGGGGTATCCTCGACAGCCTTTTGTATTCTCTCGGCGAGGTCGGTCTTCTCGCCGTTCTGTGTCGCGCTATATGAGTGCGAAAGGTTAAATAAAGTCTGGAATAGGACGCGCTCACAGCTTTCCATCTCGGCGTCACCGTCATGTTCGATGGCCGTCAGGAACTCGCGCTCATAGCGTCTGCCCTGCAGTGCGCTCTCGCCCGGGGTCAGCCCCTGCTCTCGCTCTGTGGTCATCCTGATCCTTTTCTCGACCAGTTCGGCCACCTGCTTATCTATTGCTCTGATCTCGTCTTCTGACATATAAACCTCCCGCGTACTTCGTGACGCTTAACTCTATGATTATATACTGCCATCCTCGAAAAGAACAGTTGACGCACCGACACTTCTTGACCTTTGTTGCCCGTTATTATATAACGGTGTTATGTAATGTTAGGGGGCCACCATGAATCACGCCGATCCTGAGACTATCAAGAATATCAACAGAGCCGGTCTCGAGGAATTCCTGAACAAGGGATTCGAGGGCGCCTCTCTGCGCAACATCGCGCGGAACGCAGGCGTCACGACCGGTGCCTTCTACGGGTACTATCCCGGTAAGGAAGCCCTGTTTGACATGATCGTTAAGGATGCATATGAGGGCATCAAGGCGATCTTCTCGGATCCGTGGATCGTCCCGGCTACAGGCGATAAGCGCGAGATATTGAAGAGCTACCACGACAAGGAACTCGAGCGAATGACAAGGCTCACCCGCTATTCTTACGACGAGCCGACAATAGTCCGCCTTCTGGTGTGCGGATCATCCGGCACCAAATATGAGGACCTTTTCCACGAACTGACCGAGCTCGCGATGGTCCACTCGGAGGCTCTTATGGATGCGATCGACAGCCACCCCGTCGGCCGCGAATTCGAGCACATCCTCATAAGCGGCATGTTCAAATCCTACGAAGAGTTGATAGAACACAACATCACACGCTGCAACGCGGGCAACGCGATGAGAGTCCTGGGTGAATTCTATACTGCGGGCTGGATGCGGATACTGGATCTGTAACGGGGACACCATGTATGTGATACCTACAAAAATGTCAATGTAGACACTTTTGTAGGTTGGCTTCTCACCCAAGCATACAAGAATGGAAATAGTCGCTTTTATGTATGTCGATTATCATACGTATACGTGAGCGAGGTGATTTTTGTAGGTATTTTTCGCGCGGAATAACATACAAAGAATGAAGATTGGTCATTTATGTATGTTTAAGCACCTCGAAAATACCTACAAAAAAGGCAATGTAGACACTTT
>OMQY01000267.1 GCA_900313405.1 uncultured Eubacteriales bacterium | reverse complement strand
TGTAGACGCTGTCGTTCTCGGTGCAGGTCGACTCGATGAGATGGGATGTGAATGCGAGCACATCGTCGCCGGCGTTGTGACCGTAGGTGTCATTGACTCGCTTGAACTTATCGATATCACAGATGAAGACTGACATCGTCTTGCCGGAATCCGGGAGGAGATAATCCTTGTACTTACCGCCGAAGTCGAAGTAGAAGCCCATTCTGTTCTTGAGGCCTGTCAGCTTGTCGTGGTGCGACTCCTCGAGGAAGGTCTCGGACTCGAGGGCGATGCCGCAGACAAGGGCGGCGAGGGACAGCTTACGCGTATCTTCAACCTCGTCGAAGCCCTTATCGTCGTTCTTGTTGACGAGCTGAAGTGCTCCGATAAAGTTGCCGTTAATGTCCGCTACGGGAAGTACCAGAACGGATTTGGTAACATAGCCGGTCTTCTTGTCGACCTCTTTGTTGAAGTCGGGGTCAGAGTACGGATCGTTAGTGATCACCGTCTTCTGCGTGCGCAGGGATTTGCCGACCAGTCCGGTGCTGTCGGGGATGACGATCTTGTCTACGCCGGTGGCGGACATCGTCCAGAGCTCGCCCTTACGCTTATCCCATTTCCAGAAGCTGGCGCGGTCCGCGTCCACTATTGTCTTGCCGAGATCGGTCAGGTATGAGAACAGGAGCGCGTGGTCTTTACTGCTGCTCATGCACATGTCCTTATAGAGGCTGTCCGTTATCTCGTAAATGTTGTTCAACAGATCGGTGTTGTCTTTCATATTATCCTCCTCAAATAGCGGGGCAAGTTCTGCGCCTGTGCCTTCCAATGTTTGTTTGATCCTTGCTTCGTCATCCAGGTGCATAAGGAACACACGGACGCCTTTTTCGCTCATCTCGGCGACTCTCGACTTTATATCATCGACGAAGACGTGAACATTCGACTTATATGATGACACTTCGGTATAAAAATATGTCCCCTTCTCGAGGTATCTCTCGAAAGGCTCGTAAGTATTTGTGTCTCCGGTATATACGACCCTGTTCCCGTCAACTTCCAGACAATACCCGAAGCACTTGCCCTCGAGCTCCTTGGTGTGCGAAGTCGGGATAGCGGCAACAAACCAGTCTTCTTTAAGATCGTTCGCCTCGACCAGTTCATACCAGGCCCTGCCGCATCCTTCGATATTATCGAAAAGATATCTCAGGTCATCGGCAACTACTTTCGACGGAGCAACGACAGTAACAGGGGTCCCTGCGATAAAGTAGTTGTAGTCTATCAGCATCGCGACGCCGCCTGCGTGGTCACCGTGAGTATGTGTAATAAGGACAAAGATCCTGTCGTATTTGGACAGATCCCACTTCTTGAGCTTGATGAAGGAACTCATCGGACAGTCCAGAAGGACCAGATCGTTGCCGGCCGTGAAGTATGCACTGTTATGCTCATCCATAAAGGCCGAGCCTCTTCCGAGAAATTGCAACATATTATCCCTCCTTTTCGATAGGGCCAATGAGCCGTAAGACTTCGAAGCCTTCTGCCTTGCCCTTAAGTTTGACGGAATCCCCGAGAGATTCAAAGCTCATTCGTCCCTCGAGCCTGTCGGCGACCGCACGGCTGATGTAGACCGTTCCTCCGGGAGCATTCGCCTCGAGCCTTGCCGACGTATTGACCGTGTCACCTATCGCGGTGTAATCCATATGTTTGACGGAACCCATATTGCCGACAACGGCAGGTCCGAAGTGGACGCCGACACCGACATTGAGTTCCTCGTTGATCTCTTCCTTGAGCTGCTCAGAGAGTGCCTTAGCACCTTCGACGATATCAAGAGCAGTCTTAGCTGCCAGGTAGACCGGATCCTCGACAGGCAGAGGAGCACCCCAGAATGCCATCGTGGCGTCTCCGACGAACTTGTCGAGCGTACCCTGATTATTCTCGATACAGGAACTCGTCATTGTGAGGTAGCGGTTCAGTATGAATACGACTTCCTCAGGCGACAGTCTCTCGGACATTGTCGTAAATCCTCGTATGTCGACGAATAGTACGGCTATATCGCAGTTCTTTCCGCCGAGCTTCAGGCTGTCGGTACCTTCCTTCAGGATCTCGCTGACGATATTGGGAGCAACATATCTCTCGAAAGTCCTCGTTACTTCCTGCCTCTCGATCGCGGCACGGATATAGCTGCTTGCCACTGCCAGTATGAACAGCAGCGATACACTCGCGGGTATCCACAGAGCATGCGTAACATAGCCCTTAGAGTACAGCAGTATCGATCCGCCGATACCGGCTCCCGCGAATACGGCCAGCAAAGGGACGGCTATCAGAAGTCTTCTGTTCCTGCACAGGCAGAAGAAAACAAAAGAGACCAGAAGGACTGCCGCCAATTGGATACGGTCAGACATCTCCTCTTTATAATTGCCGTCAAGGAAGCACTGTATTACATTGGCCTGGAATTCGACGCCGTACATCCTTGTCGATTTGTCGATCGGAGTGAAATATGAATCCTGAAGTCCTATAGTGTAAGGTCCGATCAGGACGATCTTGCCGGCAAAATAGGATGAAGGGATATCACCGTTGATGAGTGAACTCAGAGATACACCGTCATAGAACCCGGTCGGCCCTGCTGAATAAGGAACATAGAACTGCCCGCGCGAATTGACCGATGGCACCTCCAACGTCATCCCCTTCTGTTCTGCATATAACCTTGCCGTCTCATATGCCATTGAGTAGACGCGCTGTCCGTCAGGCTCTATGTAGAGCAAAGCATGTCTCATGATGCCGTCCGAATCGTACATCGCATTGATGTGCCCCTGCGTCGTTACGGCCTTAAGGGCATCAAAAGGTTCTTCATACCCGAGGATGGCATATGTATCTATCGTGACCTTGTCTGCACCGAAAGTCCGCTGTGTACCGAAGTCAGCAGTAGTGGCTACAACGACATTGTTAAGTCTCTCGGCAGCAGCAACAAGCCTGGCATCAGCCTCCGGATCCGATTCTCCCTTATACAGAGTATCGATCGCGACTACTGCCGGAAGATTCTCCGGATCGCTTCCGAGAGCTTCAAGAGCCGATGCCATGACCGTTCTGTCCCATGTGTTATAAGGACCGAGATCCTGAATGGCTTTATCGTCTATACCGATTATCACGATATCTCCGGGCACTGCACTCGGGGTCTGATAGAGTGCGTCCTGTATCCACAGATCGGGGCGCCTGAAGATACCGCTGTTACACAGAAGAGTAACGGCAACGGCACCGATTAGGGTTATGATCAACGCTCTGTACTTAATGCTCTTCATTATCTTTCTTCAACACAGCCTATGTAGTGGACTCTAGAGGTTCATCAGTTGATGAGAAGAAGTATTGGAAATAAACATATGTCTCGCCTTCAGATGTGGTATAACTGAATTCCATATGTTCATCATCTGATTCCAATTTCAACGGTTTCCATTCTCCATCGATAAACCCTTTGAAATACATCTCATCACTTCCCTCTTCTTCCGGGGGTTGACCGGAGATGATATAAACATTGTGGTTATCGTATGTTTTTCCCCAGAAATCAGCATCTGGCTCAAATCCTTCAGGTATCTCTGTATCCTCATCCGGAACCCCGTTGAAATCAGGCATAGTAGGCGTCGGCGTAGGCGTATCGGTATTCGTCGGCTTAGGAGTCGGCGTATTGGTATTCGTCGGCGTTGCCGTGGGCGACGTCGACGGGCTGACGCTCGGATCCGGTGAAGGACTCGGCGTTTCCGACGGAGATACCGTAGGAGATGTCGTCGGTGAATTAGATGGCGATACGCTCGGGGATACCGACGGAGAAGGTTCCTCACTCGGACTCGGTGAAGGAGAAACGGACGGCGACGCCTCCGGAGCCTCAGTAGGCGTCGGAGTATTTGTCGGCGTGGTGTTAGGTGCCCTCGTCGGTGACGGCGTCGGCGTATCCGAAGGTGTCACTGTAGGTTTCTTTGTCGGTGATAATGTTGGCGTGGCTGTAGGCGTCAGAGTCTGTTCTTCCACATCCCCCGAGTTCATGGCCTCAACGAGCGCCAGGATCGTTTCTCTGTCCCAGCCGGTGTCGGCACAGACCTTATCGAGAAGGTCAGGATTCTCTGCGAGCATCTGAAGTGTAAACGCAGGAACTTCATCCTCTTCAAGATTATCGAGGAAGAAGTCAACGCTTCCCTCTTCCCTGTCTTCGTCATAAAGATATACCTTGACCATCTGACCGCCTAATACCTCAGTGGTCTTCGATTCCATCGTATCGGGATTGGTCGCTATTACCTGTACCTTACCGTCAGTGATGATAAGGGCCTCGCGCCCGTCCTCATCATAGAAAACATAACCGGAAGTACCTCTGATACCTACGACCATCGTCGATGTCTTTATCTCAAAAGACTCATCATCATCTAGCTTCTCGGTAACTTCAAAAAAGACAGCCCCCTTGGTGAGCTTCAATTCAAGCTTCTTACCCTTCTTGGTGAACTCGGCGCGGCTGTCATTCTGGAGTGTAACGATCTTGGTATCATCAAGTCCTACAGAAGCCAGTCCGTCAGATCCGGTCGTCAGAGCATCACCGCTCTCAAAACGGATATTATCAATAACAGGCTTTGAATTACCCTCTGAATCTTCAATAGAGACCGTTCCTTCAACACGGAGTAGTCGCATCGTCGTAGCGACATAACCGCTGTTAAGATAGGAACGTATCATAATGAATGCCACAACGGCCGCTACTATAACAAACGCGGAAACACTTCCGAGTATGATCTTCTTCTTAGTCGTCATCTGCTTAAACTTGTCCACAATACTCATAAGCATTCCCCTGTCAATTTACCCCGTGACAATCACTATATTATTTTACAATACTATCGGGATTAATAAAACCTGAAATACAAACAGCGGGGAGCACTCAGTCTCCCCGCTGCCCATAAATAAGGCTTCCGGTCATTCGACCGGAAAACAAACTTCCGTTACATACTCATCAGGATCCTGTGTCTGCCCCGGCCCGACGTGATATATGTTGAACATCGGTCCGTTCATCTTGTAACCGTTGGCATTTATCCATGATACAACGGATGCATAGGCATCCCCCATCTGAAGATAACTTCCCTTTACGACGGCACTTGCAACTTTGACTGCCGGAAGATCCTTGAACTTTACGTGTTCCGTATCCTGATATCTTCCCTTTACGGACATGGATACAACGATCTCGACATTCTCCTCCTTGTATTCAGGATCAAGAAATTCTGCTATCGCATAGCAGGGGTCCGCAGGAATAAGAGGCTCCTTTACCTCCGCCATCATTCCCCATGCCATACCCTCATCCTCATAATGAGGGATGACCATATGCACGGTTGCCGCATATCTCTCCGGAATCGTTTTTACATTTACATCAAAACTCATGTTCTGCTCCTTTCTCAGACTCTTACGAGCTGTATCCAGAAGCATCAGCTTATACTCCGTCTCTTTTGACTTCTCTTCCAGTTCCTTCTGTCTTGCCATAAGGTAACTGTCAAGTTTGTCCTTGTCATCATAGATCTCGAGAACGCGGACTATATCGGCGAGTGAGAAGCCCATATCCTTAAGGGCGGTTATCCTGCCGATCGTAAACAACTGATCTTCACGATAGTAACGGTAGCCGGTCATATTATCTACCTCAGCAGGCTTGATCAATCCGATATCATCATAGTGTCGAAGCATTCTGATGCTTACTCTGGACAGTTTTGAAAAATCTCCTATCTTTAACATAGGGCTTACCTCCATGGATCATTATTGAGCTCAACATTACGATAATCCCTACCATAATGTGAGAGTCAATACCCAAAATCAAAAACCTCGTAAGAGACTTACGAGGTTATGATCATCTGGTGGAGACGGGGGGATTCGAACCCCTGACCTCTTGAATGCGAACCAAGCACTCTCCCAACTGAGCTACGCCCCCAAAACATTGAGATTATATCACAGCCGCATGTGGAATACTACTTGAGCATGTGTATGAAAGATCATAAAAACAGCCGGTCAGGTATGCCCTGCCGGCTGTTCTCATATGTTACTTGTTCTCAAAGCCTCTCCGCTTCTTTGTGAGGCTGACCCCCGCGAGCAGCATTGCCGCCGATATCAATGTTATACCGACCATCGCTCTTCTTACTGCCGTGTCGTCTTCACCCGTGCTCGTGATTATCTCAGTAGGTGTAGGCGTTGCCGTTCTCGCACCCGCATCTACCGTTGCCACTGTAGGAGTAGGTGAAGGTGTGTCTACCGGTGTGATAGTAGGATCTGCAGTCGGTGTAGGCGTTACCGTGGGCTTTGCCGTAGGTGTCGGCGTTGCTGTAGGTGTCGCTGTCGGCGTAGGCGTGAACGTAGGCGTAGGCGTTGCCGTAGGTGCATAGACATTCGTAAATGCCAGTTCTGTTGCACTTGTCGTCTGCTGTCCCTCAAGCCTGTCGAGCGTATATGTAGCTTCAAGCTGTCCGCCGATGTCAGTTACCGTGACATTTACGGTATATCTCGAAGTGTCATATGTGAACGCTTCTTCTGTTCCCTCTGTCTCGAATACGTAATAGGTATATGTTCCTGCCGTATCGAAGTC
>OMQY01000018.1 GCA_900313405.1 uncultured Eubacteriales bacterium | reverse complement strand
TCTTTCCGCTTCTGGTGAGCACGCAAATCTTTCCGGGCTCTATCCCCTTATTCATGTAATACTCTATCTCCCGCTCAACGGCCATGGGCGTAAAATTACGATAGTGGAGTTGACCGTCCGTCGTCACATTTGACTTGGCAACTCCGTGGTTATTAACAAGGACAACTCTCGGCAAATCACCTCCGGCCTTGCTCTCACCATAATTCAGCTTATGCTCCTCGTTATATTCGATCTCCGTCGCCTTATTGCTCATAAGCTGCTCGAAAACAACATTACAGAAATCAAGGATCGCCCCGCGGCTTCTGTGATTACAATTAAGCGTAAACAATTCACCTCGAACCCCGGGATCACGCAGATCATCTGCCCTCTCGATAAATCTTGAAGGGTTGGCATATCTGAACTTATAGATACTCTGCTTAACGTCACCTACACGGAAGACATTGCCATTATCGTCATTACGTGCAATAAGATCGATTATCGCATCCTGAAGTGCGCTGTTATCCTGATACTCGTCTATATAGATCTCCTTGAACCTGTTCCGGTAATACTCAGAAGCTTCCTCCTGAGCAAGTATCAGCTTAGCCAGATGTTCCTGATCCGGGAAATCCATCCCGTGAACTCTAGCCTTAAGTTCCGCGTACTTCTTGTCCATCGACTTGATCAGACCGACGAAAGCTTCGGTCATATCGGATCGAGCCTTCTGAAGCTCCAGGAATTCCTCGGGAGTCCTCATTAAGATATCCGTGATCCCTTTCTCGAGAGTGTACTGCTCTGATACACCGCCATATCCCCCCGGAGCTTTGCCGATACCAAGGATATTCTTGAGCAGGAGAAGCACGGCCGCTATAGGACCGAAGTAAAGCTTAAACTCTTCGACCTCATCCGGATCATCTTCCTTAGCCCGGGGAAGGCCGTTATACTTATCTCCTTCGCTGCCGATGATGACTGCGTCATCTTTTATCATCTTCCATATCTTCTTCGGATCTTCACCTGATTCATGAGCAGCTGTTATCTTACGTGTATAATCATAGACCCGATCCGTGATATCACAGAACCACTGTCTTCGTTCTATATCATCTTTCTCTTTGGACTTAAATGTGACGTATTCGGCATACTCTTTAACCGCCGAGACTGTCCTGTCATCAACAAATGCAAACATCTCGGCGATCCTGTCGACCACTTCCTTAAGTCCCAGGACGATCCCTTTCCCGTCTGCCTCTTTCCTTAAGGCTACTCTTTTGTCACAGAGGTCGATATAGTCAGGCATGCTTCGAAGACGCTTATATATCTTTACCAGACATTCGGCAAGCCTGTTGTCATTTCTTCCGTCTCCGAACATATGAGTCAATCCCTCAAAATGAGGATCGACTTCTTCACCATAGGATCCGTCGATAGCCAGGGCAGCCGCCTGCAACATCATCAGTTCGAGTTCACTCTCATTAAGCACGGTCGCTCCGGAGCCGACAAGCTTCAGTTCTTCGCGGTCAGCACATACATAGCTCTTCTCGTTTATTACTCTCGTACAGAAACTGTCTATCGTCTGTATATAGCTGTTGGGGAGTTTGGCAAGCTCCGAACGAAGTCTCTTTGCTGTCTCTCTGTCTCCGCCCTCCGAACTTTCCTTTTTGATCCTGCTCCTTAATTCGGTCGCGATCTTCTGTTTCATATGAGATGCCGCATCACGTGTAAAAGTAACAACAAGGATCTGATCGAGAGAGTATTCTCCCTTAAGGATCTTCTCAATAATCCTGCGGACCAGAACGGTTGTCTTACCGGATCCCGCCGCCGCCGACACGAGGATATCCTCTATGGGAGCATCTATGACTGCCTGCTGTTCCTTAGTAAAAATAACATTACCCATTGTTGATATCCTCCTCTCCCTTCATTCTCTTTTCCATCTCATCAATGATGGCCTGACGTTTCTCCGCTTTGCCCGACACATCAGGAAGATGTGCCTTCTGGACCATCGTCGGTCGTACCGCGTTGTTACCGCATGCGCCCGAATAAGGACAGAACCCGCACGCGGAATATCTGTGGTCACTGTTGTAAGCCTTGGAATTCACAACAGCTCCGGCAACTCCCGCAGCTATAGAATCGCAGCTCTTCTGTATCACATGTCGCGAATAGTCTGTATAGACTCTTAACTCCTCTTCACTGAGCTTTGCCATATCCGGAGTCAGGCTCGGTCCCTTACCTTCTTTGCCGGTAGTCAGTCCGATCTGGCAATAACCCACACCATCCACCTTATCACCGCGGCTCTCAAGTGCATCAGCATAGGCAAAGAGCTGCAGCTGTATTCCTGCAAGGACCTTCAGGCTCTCTACGGACTTCTTCCCTGTCTTATAATCGATGATCCTCAATCCGTCTTCGTCATACTTCCTGTCAACACGGTCTATTGATCCCTTGAAATCAAATACACTTCCGTCATATGCCGTAAACTGAAGCGGATGTTCGAATTCGTTGATCTTCGCTTCGAACTCAGACGGAACATACCCGCTCTGCCCTGCCTCTTCGATTATCTTCGGAAGGGATCTGGCAAAGATCCTCATTGCCTTACGTCCGGGATTGATACTGAACTGATATGTCTTCTCATTAGGATTATCTGATTCCTTACAATACTCATCGAAAGCGATCTTAGCCTCTTCTTCCGCCTTCGAAGGATCTTCGGTAAGTTCCTTTGCATATTCGAGCAGTTCATCAGGGGTCTGACACTTCTCGACTATCCTCTTGATAGATGTCTCGAACATAGCATGAACGATGGTTCCCATAACGTTCGGCTTGATACCGAGAGAATTGACGCGCTCCTTTATCTTCAGGATAAACCTGAACATATACTGCATCGGACATGTATTATAGGACTCGATCGAAGTAACACTTGCCGGCGCCTTATCCTTGAGCAACTCATGCATAGTATCAGGTTCTATCGTTGCCATAATGTGATCATGCCTCTTGATCACGGGCGTTCCGAACAAAGGCGAATAGAATGTCGTTCTCTTATCATCAGAAGAGAACTTCTGCATAAAGACAGAGGCACTGCTTACTTCCTGATCATGTTCATTAACGATATAAAGCTTATCGCTGATGGAGGAAAACATAAGCGCAGACATAATGAATTCACTCAGATTACGGCTCAAAGCCTTATCCGGCAGTTCTATTCCGATCGCGCCTGCCATGGCATTCAATTCATCCTGGGTCATTATCCCCTCATTAACGGACGAATAAGGGAAATTACCTTCATTGGCGCCGATCAGGAACATGACCTTACACTCAGTCATAAAAGCCTGTTCCACCGGGGTTATCTCGACAGAGTCGACCATAAGAGGGATCGTCCCCTGAGCCTTATTTCTCATATCGATACGAAGGAGTGAGACAAAAGCCTCCTGACTTATCGGAATATCGTTCATGGGCGATGCAAAAGCAGCAAGTATGCTCATAACTTCCCCATATCCCATGACAAGTGCAGATGCTCTCTCCCGTTCCTGCCTGTCGATCAGTTCCTTAGTAAGAAGCTCGATATTATCCTTCAGTCCGTCGAGGATCGTTCCGAGCACCTCTGCCTTCTCTCTGAGTGTAGATGCCTTATAGATCTTCTCGGCCTTCTGCCTTAACGGAATCAGTATCCTCTCTACCGTCTCACTCCAGAGATACGGTCCCATAAGATGTTCCTGACCGTCAACATATATCCGGTCAAGATACTTAAGCTTCTTCTCATCCGTTACATTCGGAGTAAAGAATTCCTTGTCGAAGATCCTCGATCCGTTCGTTATATTACACTTGACACAGTAATTCTCAAAGGTGTCACAATCGTCGGGACGCATGCCGGCAATACCGGTCCTCATAAGTCTCAGG
>OMQY01000091.1 GCA_900313405.1 uncultured Eubacteriales bacterium | reverse complement strand
GTACAGAACAGACCTGTCGCCATACCGGACAAGCCGTCAATAAAGATCTTGTGCATAAGCTTTTTGAAAGCTACCATCTTAGGATCAGGGGTCGCATTCTTTGCAGTCTTCTTGTCTGCCATGTAGTTACCTCCGTAAAGATCGGGTTAAGCAACACATAATTGCTTTGTCGTTATTATAGTAAATCGGCAGTTCTGTTATGTATTCACGTTTCATACAAAAAGATAAGAGCTTAAAGCCCCTTCGCTATATGATTTGCCATTGTTTTCACTATTTTTGACACATCGGATGCCATAGAATACTATTTATTCGATTAAATCTAAGGAGATCATTATGCGTAAAGGTATTATTTTCGATCTGGACGGAACACTGTGGGATTCGGCACGTGCTGTTACGGATTCCTGGAATGAAGTACTCGATAGAATGCCCGGCAACACGTACCATATGACCGTAAAGAGGATGAAGAGCCTCATGGGCAAGACTATGGAGGACATCGCCTACGAATTCCTCGATAAAGAGACTCCCGAACGGGCAGTCGAACTTCTCGGCTATTGTATGGATTACGAGAATGAATATCTCCGGAATAACGGCGGCAAGCTCTTCAAGGGACTTCGTCGAACGATCAGGGAACTTAAGAAAGACTACTTCCTTGCCATTGTCAGCAATTGTCAGGACGGATATATCCAGGCATTTATGCATTACCACAGATTCGATGAATTGTTTGATGACTTCGAGAGCTGCGGAGCAACAGGGCTCCTTAAGGCCGATAATATCAAACTTGTCGTAGAGCGTAACAAGCTGTCATCTGCGATCTATGTCGGCGATACGATGGGAGACTATAACTCGACCATGGAGGCGGGTCTTCCGTTCGTACATGCTTCTTACGGCTTCGGAACGGTTCCTGACGGCACCCCTTCGATCGGCAGTATAGAAGAACTGCCTGACTTCATCAGAACGAGTAAGATACTCTGATGAGAGTCAGGCAGGAACCTTTTAGCTTATAACGGGCTCAGAGGGGTCAGATCCGGCGACTCAGAGCTGATAGAACCCAACTTTCTTATAAACCTTGCGAAGCGTCTTATTAGCCATATAGGACGCTTTCTCTGCGCCTTCTTTGTAGATGCCTTCCAGATAAGCCTTGTCCTTTATGAGTCTGGCGGCTTCTTCTCTGATCGGTCTGAGCTGCTCGATAACGGCTTCACCGACTACAGGCTTAAATGCGCCATAGCCCTTTCCTTCGAATTCCTTCTCGATCTCTTCGTAGCTCTTGCCGGTGATCGTGGAATAGATATTCATAAGGTTGGCAACACCCGGCTTGTTATCCTTGTCATAACGTATGCAGTTCTCTGTATCACTGTCCGTTACAGCACGCTTGAACTTACGAGCGATAACATCGGGCTCATCCATGATAAATACACATCCGTCAGGGATCGACTTACTCATCTTGTCACCCGGTGTAGTTAGACCGTAGATCCTGGCACCTGCCTTGGCGATCATCGGCTCAGGTATCTTGAAGACTTCACCGTATATGCTGTTGAATCTCTGAGCGATATCTCTTGTGATCTCAACGTGCTGCTTCTGGTCCTCACCGACGGGAACATAATCAGGCTGATAAAGAAGGATATCTGCAGCCATCAGTACGGGATATGTGAAAAGTCCTGCATTGATGTTGTCACTGTGCTTCTCTGACTTATCCTTGAACTGTGTCATTCTGGACAGTTCTCCGAACATCGTGTAGCAGTTCAGGACCCATGCGAGCTGAGCATGTGCCGGAACATGCGACTGAAGGAAAAGAGTATTCTTCTCGGGATCGAGACCGCACGCGATATACTGTGCGAGCTGATTGATCGATCTCCTGCGAAGCTCCGCAGGATCCTGTCTTACCGTGATCGTATGAAGGTCAGCCATAAAGTAATAGCACTCATAATCGTTTACACGATCAGCCCAATTCTTTATAGCTCCGAGATAATTACCGAGATGCAGATCTCCGCTGGGCTGTATGCCCGATAACATTCTCTTCTTTGTCTCTTCCATATAAGTATCCTCACTTTAATAGCTTTACACAATGAGCCGATCGTCTGATCGACCCTGTAATTCTATCACATATGTCCTGTTACTGACACTATCGGTTATATGTAATGCAAAAGAGGCTGTCCGAAGACAACCCCTTCACTTAAGATCAGATGTAATATGATCCTTACTTTATGATCCCGTAATCAGCGCAGATAAGTGCCCATTCGGCAGATCCGGCAAAGCCTTGGAAAACATCCTCTCTGGTAGCACCGGAAGCGAGCCTTCCGGTCCAGTCGGCAAAGCCTGCAGGATCCGGTTCACGATTCATAAACGTTCTATATAGTCTCGTTACATATTCGTCATTACTCAGAGCCTGACCTGTAAATTCATCAGAGAAGAAGAATCCGTGCGCGCATACCGATCCGGAGATCTGCATGTTGGCAATCTTGTTCGACCAATCGTTCATGCCCCAGCTGTCTCCGTCTCTGCCAAGACATGTTGAATATAGTCTCGTAACGAACGCCCTGACTTCTGCCGACGGTTGAATAGTGATATTGGGAACTCCGTTCCCGCCTGACATTATTCCGTATGTAAGACACAGATTAGCCCATTCGGTCGAATCGATAAATCCTCTGATTACCTGCTTCTTGCTCATTCCCGCAGCCATCGCATTAAGCCAGTTAGTCTTTCCGCCCTCATCTGCAGCTCTGTTAAAGAAAGTAGCATACAGAACATCAAGGAATTCACTGTTACCGAGACCTTTGCTCAGGAACTCATCCGAATAAAGGAATCCCTCGGCAAGGTCGGCACCCGTATACCCCTGTGTTGTTACACGATCGATCCAGTCAGCCTTACCTGCAGGATCAGAAGGACGTCCGAGCGCCACCGTATAAAGTCTCTCAACGAATCCGGCAACACCCGGTTCAGAAGAAGGAGTAAATGTCGGCGAAGAAGTCGGCTTGGGAGTCGGTGTTGTAGAGCCGCTTCCGGACGAAGACGATCCGCTTCCTCCCGATCCGCCGGAATTACCGGAACCGCTGCCTGAGCTGCCGGATCCGTTGCCGGACGAGGAGGCCTCTGCTGCGACAGCTGCCCTCATGGCAGCTACAGGATCCGAAGATGTAACTATCGTAGCTCCGTTAGGCTTCCAGTTATCTCCGAATCCGGTTGCACCGCTCTTAACGTAGAATGTTACATTGTCGGAACTTGACAGAGTAATCGATCCGACGGTTCCGTCGTCTGCCGTAACAGTCGGAGCCGACGAACCCGGTATAGCTACCTTCATCGTTCCTGCATAGTAGAAAGTGGCATTACCGACAGTAGAGATACTTGCAGGCAACTCAACACTCTTAAGGGCATACGTATAAGCGAAAGCAAAGTTATCGATCTTCTTAAGCGAATTGCCTTCAATGATCAGAGATTCCAGATTATTGCAGTTGCCAAAAGCACCCTCGCCGATCTCCGTAACAGAGCTCGGTATGGTAATACTCTTTATATTCGAATTGTAGTAGAAAGCATACGGCGCTATGGAGATTACCGTCGAAGGAATACTGATCGATGATACGGTCGGAGCTGCAACCAGTACCTTCTTGCCGGTCGTATAAATAACATTCCCCGTGGAACAATATGTACTGTTCCCGCTTGCAACACTGAGTGTCTTAAGAGAAGAACACTTGGCAAATACACCATTGCCGATCGACGTTACCGAAGCAGGTATCGTGACACTCTCGAGAGACGTGCAAGATGAGAATGCATAGTTACCGATACTCTGAAGTGTCGAAGGAAGGGTCAGTGTCTTGATATTATCACTATGGATAAAGCTATCTTCGATACCGATGACGTTCTTACCGTTGATGGTGGACGGGATCGTAAAGTTCGCAGGGACTTCACCGTCATATTGATAAACAATGACTCCGTTTGATGTGCTCCTGTAACTGAACAATGTAGTCCTTGTGGATACATAATATCCGCGCGGCTTAGAACCGCCGTAACCTGCTTCACATTCGTACCAGCAGTTATTCCCGGGATCGGAGACGAGAACATTCCTGTGGCCGGAACCGGCTCCGGGGTCTTTGTTACCGTTACGGACCCATGCATCAAGTCCGCACTTCTCACATAGAGATACGATCATATCGCATGATGCCCAGCAGTCTCCGCCGCCGTATGTGATCATACTCGTAGCACTCGAATAGGATGCATTGTAATCGTAATTCTCCGCAGTATACTTGGTTATCGCTACAGCCTTATCATGTATCGTCATTCCCGGAGTAATGATATCGGCGATTATATTGTCCATTACGGATTCACAATAAACCGTCTGATAATTCCTTACGGTAAACTTGATATCAGTATAAGTGTTATCGGATGCGGATGTTACTCTTACTGTAGATTCTCCGGGGGAATGAGACGTCTGCACCCTGGAAGTACCTGTAGCAAGCGATATTACAGTGGTCTGGTGAGTTGCAGGCGTAACAAGACCGCTGTCACTTACCTTAACGGAATTACCGCTGATCACCCTATACGTATATCCCGAAGAAGATCCCGTAGCATTGATCTGATATTCCGTCTTATACCCCGAGGGCAGCGTCAACTGCTGTGCTGCAGACTCTGTAAGATAATAAAGATCTACACTGCTGTCAGGAACCTTTACAGATGCCGATACGACCATAGGAATGATCGTCAAGACCATCAAGACTGCCAAAACAAATGAGAATGAACGGACCTTAAGACTTTGTGTTCTATTCATGATCAACCACCTCTGATATCACCTGAGAATACTACTCTTATTCTATCACCTATCTTACTCTCATTGCTAATTCATTAATGGGACAATATCACATTTTATTGTATAATCAGGACAGTCTATCGAGAGGTGTGATACTATGTCCGAGAATTCGAATTCAAAAGATCTTATATGTCCTCACTGCGGTGCTGTCAGACATATCGACAGCAATTACGAATTCATTAAATGCGAGTTCTGCGGAGCATCCGAGCGATATATCGAGTCCGATGACGTTAAGATCGAGAGACTTAAGAGCAAGACCGCTCGTGAGATCGCCTCTGAACAGGCTGCAAGACAGCAGGAGACAGAACTTCGTAAAGCCGAGATCAATAATGTTTCTGATTCGATCAAAGGCGGACTGCAGCTTATCGGCAAAGGTGAGAACATCCTCGGTCAGGGAGAACAGATGATCAACAAGGCCGAACGCTTTATACGAAGGATCATTTTCCTTATTATCCTCGGCTTTGTAGCTATGATCGCGATCATAGTATTGTTGGTTTTGGGTATCAGAGCACTATTCTGACATAAAGATACGGGGCATCAGATCGATGCCCCGTTTATATATCACATTGATCAGCTTAATTATTGATGATATCCAGTATCCTGTTAAGATCGTCATAGTTCTTGTAGTCTATAACAAGCTTTCCTTTACCGGTATCCGAATCAGTGAGCTTGATCTTGACTCTTGAACCGAACTTCTTCTTAAGACTCGTCTCTACTTCTTTGGTGCTGAGAGCTACGGCAGGATCTATCTCCTTCTTATCCTTACGTCCCTCATTCTGATGCGTCATTGCCCACTCATATTTCTTGACATATTCTTCTGCCTGTCGGACAGTCATATCCTTGGCGATGATCACATCAGCTGCCTTACGTTGATCCTCGGGATCCTTAAGAGACAGAAGTGCCTTTGCATGACCTGCACTGAGATCACCGTTACGGATAAAGTCGATCAACGATTCATCGATGTTCATCAATCTGATTGTGTTAGCTATGGTAGCTCTCGGCTTACCGAGTTTCTTAGCTAGCTGCTCCTGTGTCATCTTGTGTGTACTCAGGAGATTCTGCATTGCCATGGCTTCTTCAATCGGGTTAAGATCTTCTCTCTGAATATTCTCGATAAGAGCCTGCTCCATAGTCTGCTGATCCGTCAATTCTCTGACGATCGCAGGGATCACCTTAAGTCCTGCAATACGCGATGCTCTCCATCTTCTCTCGCCTGCGACGATCCTGTATCCGGAGCCCTTCTTCTGAACGATGATCGGCTGGATAACACCATTCTCCTTAATGGATTCAGCAAGTTCTGCGAGTGCCCCTTCATCGAAGTCCTTACGAGGCTGCCCGTCATTGGGAGATATATCATTTATCTTCAACTCAACAACAGAATCATTTGTATTCTCAGGTATACCGTCAGTTGACAGTAATGCACCGAGACCTTTTCCCAAACCCTGCTTCTTAGATGCTGCCATAACTCTACCTCCAATACATAGATGGTCATCTATATTTATCTGTTCTTAGTCCTGTTGATCACTTCTTTTGACAATGCTTCGTATGCTTTTCCGCCCTTGGAATTAGGATCATAATCTACGATCGCCAGACCGTGGCTCGGCGCCTCAGCCAAACGAACATTACGCGGTATCTGCGTCTTAAAGACCTTGTCACCGAAGTAGTTCTCTACCTCTTCTTTTACCTGCCTTGTCAGCTGTGTTCTTCTGTCAAACATTGTCAGTACTACACCGATGATATCCACATCGGGATTCAACTTCTTTCTTACGATATTGACAGTATCTATCAGCTGTGTCAGACCTTCGAGCGCATAATATTCGCCCTGGATAGGAACGATCAGACCATTTGACGCTGTCAGCGCATTAATGGTAAGGATTCCAAGCGAAGGAGGGCAATCGATAAATATGTAGTCGTAATCATCAACCACATCCTTGATCGCATTCTTAAGTATCTGTTCTCTTGACATTGCTGCAACAAGTTCTACTTCAGCACCGGCAAGATTTATATTTGTAGGGCAGATATCGACATTCTTAGCAGACGAGGGAATGATCGCTTCCTTTATTGGAAGATCATTTACCATTACGTCATATGTACTGTTCTCGATCTTTCCCTTATCGACTCCAAATCCGCTTGTACCATTTCCCTGCGGATCCAGATCGATAAACAAGACTTTCTTGCGTTTTTTACCTATAAACGCCGCCAGATTCAGTGTAGTCGTTGTTTTTCCAACTCCACCCTTCTGATTTACGATCGAAATAATATTTGTCATAAGTCAGAATCCTTTCATATAATTAACTACATTAATATTATCATTCGACTATATACATGTATATTTCATTATCTTTACATATTTCATCATGATTGTTCCACGTGGAACAAAATAACACCCGACCATGTGATCGGGTGTTGACATAATCATAATTGTTCCACGTGGAACATTAAGATCAAGTATCGATATTCGCGAGTTTGGCATTCTCCTGAATAAATGTCTTACGAGGATCTACCTGATCTCCCATTAGGAGTGTGAAAGTCTCGTCAGCTGCCTGAGCATCTGCAAGTGTTACCTTGAGGAGCTTACGGGTAGCAGGATTCATAGTAGTTTCCCAGAGTTGATCAGAGCTCATCTCACCAAGACCTTTGAATCTCTGGATCAAAGGATTCTCCCATCCTGTCTTCGCCTTGATATCATCGATCTCCTTATCCTCATAGGCATAATAGGCTTCCTCACCCTTATAAACTTTGTAAAGAGGTGGGCATGCGATATATACATATCCGCCGTCAACAAGCGGTCTCAGATATCTGAAGAAGAAAGTGAGAAGCAGCGTTCTGATGTGAGAACCGTCAACATCGGCATCCGCCATAATGATGCACTTATGATAACGGAGTTTGTTGACATCGAATTCATCTCCGATACCTGCACCGAGAGCCATTACGACAGGCTGAAGCTTCTCATTCGTGTATACCTTATCGATACGGGCCTTCTCAACATTGAGCATCTTACCCCACAGAGGAAGGATAGCCTGATACTTACGCTCTCTACCCTGCTTAGCGGAACCGCCGGCTGAATCACCCTCAACGATGAAGATCTCACAGAATTCCGCTTCATTAGACTGGCAATCTGCAAGCTTACCGGGAAGGGAATTATTCTCGAAAACAGTCTTACGTCTTGTCATCTCACGTGCCTTCTTTGCAGCATCACGCGCTCTGCTGGCAGACAGACACTTATCCATGATCTGCTTAGCAACATCAGGATTCTCCTCGAGGAAGGTCATCAACTTATCAGCAACAGCATTCTCGACCATAGGACGGATCTCAGCATTACCGAGCTTAGACTTAGTCTGTCCCTCGAACTGAGGATCGGGAAGTTTTACCGAGATAATAGCAGCAAGACCCTCTCTGGTATCCTCTCCCTGAAGTTTGATATCGCCATCCTTAATATACTTGTACTTCTTCGCATAATCATTAACTACTCTCGTAAGTGCAGCTCTGAAGCCCGTGAGGTGTGTTCCTCCTTCAGGCGTAGCGATGTTATTGGCATAGCAGTAAACAGTTTCCTGATATGAATCGTTATACTGCATGGCGATCTCAACATAACAGTCACCGGATCTGGTAGCAAAGTATATCGGAGCCGGATTGATGGGCTCCTTGTGTCTATTCAGATACTCAACGAAGGAAATGATACCATGCTCATAATGCAGATGCTTAGTAATTACTTCATCTCCTCTTGCATCACTCAGATCGATCGTAACTTCTTTATTAAGGAAAGCCATCTCTCTATATCTGGTGATCATTGAATCAAAATCAAACTTGATATCCGGGAAGATCGTATTGTCCGGGATAAAAGTAGTGGTCGTACCTGTATCAGAAGGATCACATTTACCGATGATCTTTAAAGGCTCAGTAGTAACACCCTTCTCAAAACCGATCTCATAGATATTACCGTCTCGTCTAACCTGTACGGTCATCTTATCGGAAAGAGCATTAACAACGGACGCACCTACACCGTGCAAACCACCGGAAATACTATATGCTCCGCCGCCGAATTTACCGCCCGCATGAAGCACCGTATGTACTACTTCTACCGTAGGAATTCCGAGCTTCGGATGGTCTCCGACCGGAATTCCCGAGCCGTTATCCTTTACCGTAACAGTGCCGTCACTATTAAGTGTCACATAAATAGTGTCACATCTTCCTGCGAGTGCTTCATCGACCGAATTAGCAACTATCTCATACACCAGATGGTGCAGTCCGCGAAGCGTAGTATCGCCGATATACATACCCGGACGCTTACGAACTGCCTCCAGACCTTCCAGGACCTGGATATCGTCTTCGTCGTAGGAACTGCTGTTAGATGTATCAAATTCATCCTGACCCTCTGTAACGGAAGCTATATCGGCTTCCTTTACCGAATCTTCATTGAAGTCCTCTGTAAGAGCCCTCGGATTCTCAGCAAGATTACGAAGTTCGTCACTGTCACCGTTCTCAACAGGCTGAAAATAGATATCTACCTCACCTGTTCCGACTGCTTCCTTGTTCTCATTCTCGTCCATTTGCCTGTTTACTCCTCATTTATGTCATTAAGGCGTAAACGCCTTATCTGACAATATTTGTAACAATGTTAAATCACTGATCCGGGCCGATATCGAGCGGATCCGTGTCGCCTTTGAGCCTTTTTTGAAGGACATTCACGGACAGGGGACTGACATAAGTTCTGTCTGTCGTCATTACCAACGATCTGGGTATATCGTCAGTAAGATACTGAAGACGGTTATTGTCATCTTCGGCATTGATAAAATCCGTAACATTCTTCTGTGACGGAAGTACTGTCTCAAGATTCAGTACAACAGCTATATCCTTCTGCTGCAGGGAGACATCGCCTCCGATGTGAATATACATATCAGCCCTCCGTCATTAGACTGTCTCAACTGATATATTATAACATAATATGCTTATTATATATAATATAGCTTGACCGGAAATAAACTTTATTCGGCAACAATTTCCCCGCCGGTAACACGGAAATACTTTATGTCCCTGTTATCTCTTGAGAAATGTGAGATCTCATCCTCGATATAGCTTCTGTCAGTACATGTTATGAAGATCTGAGCATCCGTCATATCAGATAAGAGCTTGACGCGCCTGTTTACATCAAGTTCCGAGAAAACATCATCCAGAAGCAGAACCGGAGCTGTTCCGGTTATCTCCTTGATAAGGTCCAGTTCTGATAATTTAAGCGAAAGAGCTGCGGATCTTTGCTGTCCCTGGGATGAGAATGCACGCATCTGAAGGTTATTGAGCCGGATCTCGATGTCATCTCTGTGGATACCTATAGTGGATACGCCTTTCTCTATGTCATTACGACGGCATCCGCGAAGTTTGCCGAGTACATATTCAGAGAGTCTTGCCTTTAATTCGCTCTCAGAGGCCACAGGAAGCCCCTGTGTTATAAAAACGTGTCTGTTACCGTTTGCATCAAGCCATGCGTCAATAAGCTCAACAGAGCCTGTCAGAGCCGAATAAGACATCTCTATCTCTTCAGAACCGTCTGATATCTCCAGATGATGCTTACGGGTACGATCATAGAGCAGGAGGATATAACGGTATCTCTTGATGATCATCTCCGCAGTCAGATCTGACAGAGAATAATCCCAGAAATCGAGCGCAGTATCATCAGCTTTTCCGGGATTACCGCCACATGATCGCAGATAAGCATTCTTCTGATTGATAAGCCTGTTGGTCCGTGATAAGAGATCAAAATAGACAGGGGAGAGCTTACTTATCATGGTATTCAGGAATTTACGCCTGGCAGCAGGAGCACCTTTTACTATGTTTAAGTCTTCCGGAGCGAAAATAACAGTGTTACAAATGCCCAGATAATCGGCTATCCGCTCAACCTGGATCCCGTCCTGCTTAAGGATGCGTCTGGAAGTGTTTCCGCCTATAAGATCCGACTTCTCAGTATAGAAACCTGCGAATATCGACGTGGAATAATCATCTTTTGTGTCCTTAAGATCAAGAGTTATCTCATATTCATCCTCACCGAGACGGATCAGGTCCCTGTCCTTTGATGTCCTGTGAGAAATGATCGTGGAACAAACATTTATCGACTCGATAAGATTAGTCTTACCCTGCGCATTATCTCCGTAGAATATATTAACGGAAGGCCCGACATTAATATCAAGCCTTCCGTAATTTCTGAAGTTATGAAGCTTTATACTGTTGATTATCATTATCTTCTGATAGGAAGAATAAGATAAACGTACGTATTGCCTTCTGTAGGAACGATAATGCAGGGACCCTGATTACCGCTGAATTCGCTCCTTACATCTTCATCATCGATATTCTTCAGAGCATCTATAAGATACTTGGAATTAAAATCGATATCGATAGCATCGCCTTCGATAGATACATCGATCTCCTCACGGAGAGTACCTGTCTCGGTATTAGCCGTTACAAGAAGAGTAGCGTTGGAACCGGAACCCTTTGTAGCAAGCTGTACAGGGCATCTTCGCTCATCCGTCATGATGATAAGTGATGCTCTCTCTATCGCATCGAGAAGAGTCTTCCTCTTAACATTCATGATGCTCTTGGGATTCTTCTGAATGATGGAGTTAAAGTTGACAAAGGGACCGGCAAGGAGTCTCGAGATGATCCTTACGTCTCCTACATCGAAGAGCAGATTATTGGATGATGAATAGATGATGACTTCCTTATCATCATCATCTCCGTCGAAGATCTTAGCAGATTCACTGAGTGTCTTGCCGGGAATGATAAAGTTCATCTCAGGGAACTCATTACCTACATCTTCTCTTCTTAAAGCCATCCTGAATCCGTCGATGGCTACCATAGTAACTGTTGTACCGTCACTTACGAGATTACAGCCTGTAAGAGACTGTCTCGTATCATCCTTAGATACCGCGAAGATAGTATGATTGATCATATTCTTGATTATCTTCTGGGAGATGGTGATCTTATTACCTGTCTCTATGACGGGGATCTTAGGATATGACTCGGCGGAATTGCCCTTGATATTGAATTCGGATTTACCGCTCTCAATAGTTATCTGATTCCTCTCATCCGTAACGATAGTGACCATCTCTTCAGGGAGCTTCTTAACTATCTCTCCGAAGATCCTGGAGTTGATAACAATAGAACCGTCTGACATGACGTCTGACTTGAGATCTGCCTCTATTCCAGTTTCCAGGTCGTAACCTGTAAGCTTGACCTTATCATCCTCAGCCTGAATGAGGATACCGTCAAGGATAGCTACTGTCGAATTAGTCTTAATGGCCTTCTGAACGATTGATATGGAATCTATAAGGTCTGACTTGCTGCAATTGAACTTCATTTATGGTGATTCCTTTCGATCAATGATTTTTTCCTCATATATTATACTTTAAAAAGGGCTCGGCAAAAAGTACATTTTTTAAGTATTTTTTATATCTGGTCGTCTTCGTATTATGTCCTGTAGATAGTGTAGAAAAAAGTGTCCAACCCCTGTATATGCTGTTTTAACACTGTTAATTTTGTGTATATATCGTGGTTTATGCAAGTATATAAGTGTGTCGATAGAAACATCGTTTTTTTATAAACATCCGATGAACATCAAATCTACATCAAGTTTTGAACATATGAACATTTTCTGTTCAAAGATCAATAATCAGTGATCCTCTTTTTTATATTCTCGACATCAGCCATAAGAGCATCGTTGCTGCTTACGATATTGCATGAGTGAAGAACGGTTGAATGCTTCTTTCCTCCGAAGTACTGACCTATGGCATTAAGCTGTGTTCCGTTAATGTCTCTGCAAAGATACATGGCTACATTCCTGGCATTAACGACTTCCGCATTACGTACGTTGGACTTCATCTTATCAGGTGATATGTCGTAGTACTTAGATACTGCATCTATGATCATCTCGGGAGTTATAGTCTTAGTTCCTCCGGGCGATATGAGAGAAGCCAGACACTTCTTAACATCTTCAAGATCAAGATTGCCGTTAGTCAGGGCATAGTAGGATGAAACTATATTGAATGCACCGTTAAGCTCTCTTACATTCTTTGTCATATTCTCGCAGATGTAATTGATGATATCGTCACTTATGTCGATATGTTCTCTCTCGAGCTTACTGATAATGATCGCCTTACGTGTCTCGAAGTCCGGCGGCTGGATATCCATCGTCATTCCGTTCTGGAATCGGGAAGTAAGTCTGGAATCGAGCTCGGTAAGATTCTTGGGAGCCTTATCGCTTGTTATTACGATCTGCTTACCCGAATTAATAAGCGACTCGAAAGTATTGAAGAACTCCAACTGAGTTCCTTCCTTACCGATAAGAAACTGGATATCGTCGATAAGAAGAACATCCACTGTCCTGTATTTGTTACGGAAAGCCTCGTAATTCTTGTTCTTCATGCATGATACATATGCATTGGTGAATTCTTCACATGTCGTATAAAGGACATTCATCGAACGGTGATTCTCAAGGACAAAGTTACCGATAGCCTTCATGAGATGTGTCTTACCGAGACCCGAATTACCCCACAGATAAAGGGGGTTACGCTGC
The DNA here is from genome assembly GCA_900313405.1 of uncultured Eubacteriales bacterium. The sequence continues at coordinate 743 of OMQY01000091.1, read as the reverse complement.
TGGGAAGCACCCGGATTATTGGCGACGGCAACAGCCGATGCATGAGCAAAACGGTTACAGTCACCGACGATAAAATTCTTGAAAGTATATTCGGATGATATCTCGGACGAATGATCGGAAGTATTGTTTGTCTCATTTGCACGTGTAGTGCCGATAATGGTCGTCCTCAGAGCATTAACATCATCCTTAAGGATATAGTTGACCGTTACATTGGAATCGGATACGGCATTTACGGCATCGTTGATGTACTTGCTGAGATCCTTGCCTTTGACTACCGTAAGGGAATATTCGTCACGACAAGACAGAACGAGAATACCGTTGTCATAGTGAACCTGCTCCATCTTCATCAAGATGGTATCATACAGAACATTGTTGATCCTGTCGTCAAATTTAAGGACATTGAGTGATCTTTCCCAAAGGTTGCCGTCCATATGACATTCCCCCGTAATCGCGAAAATTAAGTACATAATAGCACAGAATTGCATTATAATGGTTGCGAATATGGCTAAAGGAAACAAAAAAAACCGTAAACCGGATATTCTGTTCATCATAGCGATACTGCTCCTGCTGGTCGGAGTGGCATTTCTGCTTATCGACCCCATAAAAAACTACAAACGCAAGAAGATCGTAGAGAGTATGTATAACTCCATCGAATCCCAGATAGTGCTTGAGGATACTCAGATCACTTTCATTGTTGACAGGGATGCCAATAAGGTCAACGGTGAGGAGTATGAGCTTTACGG
>OMQY01000059.1 GCA_900313405.1 uncultured Eubacteriales bacterium | reverse complement strand
GCAGGTGCCAGACAGCCTGAGATCTTCGGTAAGCTGCAGGCACTGCTCCTGACGGCTATCGTTTTTATCGAGTCTGTATGTATCTACTCTCTCGTTGTTGCACTTCTGCTTATCTTTACAGTCAACTGAGCAACAAGAGAGAACACTAAGGAGTTGTATATATGACACCCTATTTTTACAATGCGTTCAGGGCAGTTCTCGAAGCGGATTCCGAGTCCGGTCTGTTCTCTGCGGACCAGTTCGGCGGCTATGCTGTCACGGCTCTGTTTACGCTAATTAACCTTCTGGCGGCGTTTATCGTGCTGAAGACGTTCGTCTTCAAGCCCATCATGAAGGTCATGCATAAGCGTGAAGAACAGATCAACAGTCAGATAGATGAGGCGGAGAAGAGCAAGGCTGCAGCCAAGGCGAATGAAGAAGAGAGCCGTAAGGCGATCGACGATGCGAGACTTGAGGCCGCGGGAATAGTCGATGCTTCCAAAGAGAATGCCGATAAACAGGCTGAGATAATAATCGCTTCTGCGAAGGCCGAGGCTTCCGAGATCATCAAGAGGGCAGAGGAAGACTCCAAGAGGATGAAGAAGGCCGCTCTGGAAGATATGAAGGATGAACTGTCTGATCTGGCTGTTGTTATCGCCGGCAAGATCATCGGTGATGCTCTTTCTACCGATAAGCTCAAGGCTATAGCAGATGAACAGGCTGAGGCAGTTATCAAGGACGAGGTGAATAAACTTGGCTAAGGTTAGCGATTCCATTGTTCTTCGCGTCGTGTCCGCGGGCGATATCTCGGATGACAGTGTCCGTTTGATAGCGGCCAAATTTGCCGAGAGCCGGAATATTACCAACTATGAGCTCGTAATGGAGACAGACGGATCACTGATCGGCGGATTTGTTATCTATACGATGGGCATCCGTTTTGATTACAGCGTCAAGGGTCAGCTCGACAGGATGGGAAACTTCCTGAAGAAGAACAGAGACGCGGATAGTCAGACTGACAGCGAAGGCGAGTATGTTTTCGATAAAGATAAGCTCGGGTCGGAGCTTCGAAGATCCATCGAGAGCTTCCCCGAGACACCTGCGGCCAGTATCGACAGTGCCGAACTGGCCAACATGGACGATGAAGAGATAATGCAGAGGGCACAGGCTGCCTTCGGTTCAGGTAACACGGTCGAGGAAGTCGGTATCGTAAGAAGCGTCAGCGACGGCGTTGCTTATTGCTCGGGCCTTGAGAACTGCGTTCTGTCGGAGCTGGTGGAGTTCACGAGCGGTGCATACGGTATCGCGCTCAATCTCGAGAGAGACAGCGTCGGTGTTGTATTGCTTACCGATCCTGATACGGTCGTTGAAGGCATGGTATGTAAGAGAACGTCGTCCACGGTATCTGTACCTGTCGGTAACGGACTCTTGGGAAGAGTCATCGATCCGCTCGGTCATGCTATAGACGGCAAGGGTATCATAAGGTATCACGATACACGTCCGATCGAATCACCGGCCCCCACTATTGTTCAGAGAAGTCCTGTAAATAAACCGATACACACAGGTATCACGGCGATCGATGCCCTGACACCTATCGGAAGAGGACAGAGAGAACTGATCATCGGTGACAGGCAGACCGGTAAGACTACGATCGCCATAGATACCATTATCAATCAGCGTGGCAAGGATACGATATGCGTTTATGTTGCCATCGGTCAGAAGATGAGTACGATCGTCAATACTGTCAATCTCCTGGAGAAGAACGGCGCACTTGACTATACGGTCATAGTAGCCGCGAGTGCGACCGATTCCGCATCCCTGCAGTATATCGCTCCGTTCTCGGGATGTGCCATCGCAGAGAAATTCATGTATGACGACCATAAGGATGTTCTTATCGTATACGACGACCTGAGCAAGCATGCTCAGGCATATAGAGCGATCTCACTGCTCCTGAGAAGACCTCCGGGACGTGAAGCATATCCGGGTGATGTCTTCTATCTGCATTCGAGACTGCTCGAGAGAGCGGCCAAGCTCAATGATGAACTCGGAGGCGGCTCCATTACTGCTTTGCCGATAATCGAGACACTCGGAGATGATATCTCGGCATATATTCCGACGAACGTTATCTCCATTACGGATGGTCAGATCTATCTTGCCCCCGAGTTGTTCTTCTCGGGCCAGAGACCTGCCATCAATGTAGGCCTGTCGGTATCCCGTGTAGGCGGTGCAGCACAGACAAAGGCGACCAAGAAGGTCGGAGGCCCGCTTAGGATCTCACTGGCTCAGGCACGTGAGATGGCTTCTTTTGCCCAGTTCGGATCGGATCTTGATGAGAATACACAGCTTCAGTTGAAGCGCGGTATCGTCCTGAACGAGGTGCTGAAGCAGGAGCCCAATTCCCCGCTGTCCATGGAAGAGCAGGTCGTTGTCCTTTATACGGCAACTAAGGACAAGCTCAATTTCCTGGCTAAGGAAGACATCAGGGAGTTTTGTGAAGGTCTTCTGGACAATGTCCATATTACTCATCCCGAGCTTATGGAACGCATTGCATCGACAGGAAAGTTCGAAGACAGTGATGCCGAAGAACTGGACAAGGCTTGTGAGGATTACCGTCTCACATATGTTGCCGAACACAGCGAATACAATACCGATATCTGATGAAGGCTTGATATGGAGAATCTTAACGCCATCAAGAAAAGGATAAAGAGCGTAAATGACATAAGTCAGATGACTAATGCCATGCAGCTCGTAAGCGCCGCCAAGAAGAGGCGTTCTATTGCGATGCATGATGCCATGTATCCGTTCTTCTCGCTCTGCCTTGAGAGTATGAGAGAGCTTAGGAGCAGGAGCGGCAATCTGGACAATCCCTTTTTTGATATCGAGCAGAAGAGTGCAGGCGATACATGGAAGATCGGATACTTCGTATTAAGCGGAGACCAGGGTCTGGCGGGCGCATATAATAACAACATGGTCAAGATAACCGAGGAACATGTCAACCGTAAGATCCTCGAGAATACACGTAAGGGTATCACGACCGATTACAAACTATATGTCTTCGGTAAACTCGCCCGAGAGAAGCTTGCCCGTAACGGTATGAACGTTGATGACGAGTTCTCTTTCCCTATCTCCGAACCGAACTTCTATCAGGCCCGTAATGTAGGTTCCATCATCAGGAGCAAGTTCCTGAATAATGAATTCGATCTTGTATATCTTATCTACACGAAGATGGAGAAGGCCGCGAAGATGGTACCCGTTGCATTAAGGCTCCTGCCGGTCGATGATAAGTCATTGGCCGCTATCCTTCCCGAGTCTCTCGATCACCCGGGAATGGCAGTTCAGGGCGAGGATGCGATCGAATACTGGCCTAATCCGGGATCTGTATTCAATTATCTCGTGGATACTTATCTCAATGCGATGATATACGGTGCCATGGTGGAAGCATATGCAAGTGAACAGACGGCAAGACTCACGGCGATGGATAATGCCACGAGTAATGCAGAAGATATGATGAAGAAGCTGATGCTGATGAACAATCGCGCGCGTCAGGCCAAGATAACAAATGAGCTGACCGAGATCATTAACGGTGCTCAGCAGGCAGATAATCTGTAGAAGAGGTGTAAAATGGCGATCGGTAAAGTAGTTCAGATAATAGGACCTGTTATAGACTGTGAATTCCTTAAGGGCGAAGTACCGCACATCAATGATGCGGTCAGGATAATCAAGGATAAGAACGGTGAGCACGGGGATGACGATGTATTTGCCGAGGTGCTCCAGCAGAGGGGTAACGGCATAGTAAGATGTGTTTCCTTCAATGCCACCGAAGGACTCATGAGAGGTCTTAAGGCTGAGTGTGACGGATCTCCTGTCAAGGTTCCGGTAGGTGAGAATATTACCGGCAGGCTTTTTGATGCTCTTGGTCGTCCGATCGACGGACTCGGTAAGGTTGAAGGCGAGGATAAGTGGTCCATACACAGACCTGCTCCTTCTTATGTTGACCAGTTCCCCACCGCAACGATGCTCGAGACGGGTATCAAGGTCATAGACCTGCTCGTTCCGTTCAGCCGGGGCGGTAAGATCGGTCTGTTCGGAGGCGCCGGTGTAGGTAAGACGGTCCTTATCCTTGAGCTGATCCGTAATATCGCTTCCGAGCACGGCGGTTATTCTGTTTTTACCGGTGTAGGTGAGAGAAGCCGTGAGGGTAACGATCTGTGGGGCGAGATGAAGGAATCGGGAGTCCTCGACAAGACGATAATGGTCTTCGGTCAGATGAATGAGACTTCCGGTGCACGTATGAGAGTACCGCTTACCGGACTTACGATGGCGGAGTATCTGAGAGACAAGAAGAATAAGGATGTTCTCCTGTTCATAGATAATATCTACAGATTTGTTCAGGCAGGTTCCGAAGTATCGGCTCTGCTCGGAAGGATCCCTTCTGCCGTAGGTTATCAGCCTACGCTCAGTAATGAGGTAGGTGAACTTCAGGAGAGGATCACATCTACCCGTAACGGTTCCATAACTTCCATACAGGCTGTCTATGTCCCTGCTGATGACATCACCGATCCCGCGCCGGCTACCACATTTGCTCACCTTGATGCGAATATCGTACTGTCGCGAGCGGTTGTTGAGCTCGGTATCTATCCGGCTGTAGATCCGCTTGAATCATCATCGAGGATCCTCACCGAAGATGTTGTAGGTAAGGAACACTATCACGTTGCCAGAATGGTCCAGGAAACGCTTCAGAGATATAAGGAGCTTCAGGACATCATCGCCATCCTCGGAATGGAGGAACTGTCGGAGAATGACAGACTTACGGTATCAAGAGCACGTAAGGTTCAGAGATACCTGTCGCAGCCGTTCTTCGTTACTGCGGATTCAACGGGTTTTGCTCCCCGTTACGTATCGGTCGATGATACGGTCAAGGCCTTCGGCGAGATCATATC
>OMQY01000055.1 GCA_900313405.1 uncultured Eubacteriales bacterium | reverse complement strand
GCTGTTCTCGTCGAGAGAGTCGACCATGTAGCCTGTGTTCTCGGAATTCTCGGCATCGCTTCTGACCAGGGCTTCGGCGGAAGAGGAGATCTTCATGCTCCGGATAAGGACCGCGACCGTAAGGAGCAGTATCGCTGCGACCAGGATAAGTGTTATCAGTTCCATAAAAAACCTCCGTTATTTGTGCGGATGAACGCACTTTTGTTCCTCTTTGGGTTCATGGTAACAGGAGATGCGGGAGATTATTGGGACTTGAGACGGTTTTCGCGAGGGGGAATCAGGCAAAAGAGGCAAAATTCACGAATTCACGCCTATGGGGTGTACATTTCGGAACTTTGAATGTAGAATAGTTTGAAAGTCAAAGTATTCGAGAGGAGAGCAACATGGGTCACACTTCGGGCAGCGCACTGACAACGCTCTGTTATATCAGAAGAAAAGACACCGGTGATATCCTGTTCATCGTCAAAGGCCGCGACGGGGATCCCAATAACGGCAAGTGGCTCGGAATAGGAGGTCATATCGAGAAGGACGAATCTCCCTTTGACTGCATCTTAAGAGAGATATATGAGGAGACCTCATTGACGTCCGACAGGATAAAGGACCTCAGGCTCAGAGGACTCATTACTTTTCTTTCCGACAAGTATCAGACCGAGTACATGCACGTTTTTGATGCGGAAGTCGAGGACGGTTCGGGAGTCGCGGATTCCTGCGATGAAGGCAGGCTCGTGTGGGTAAGCCCGGACAGGATCATGGATCTGCCTGTATGGGAAGGCGACAGGATAATGTTTGACAGACTGTACGGGGACGACGAGCTTTTCGCTTATAAGTTCAGATACGAAGGCGAGAAGTTGGCCGAACAGGTCAGATATATGTAACTGATAACAAAACTGAAAGGTTGGACATATTATGGACAGCACATGGGAAACAAAGCTCGGGGAGCTTAACGAGAGACGCGCGAGAGTAGCTGCGGCTGGCGGACAGGCCAGAGTTGACAAGCAGCACGCGTCCGGCAAGCTCACCGCGAGGGAGAGAATGGAGGCCCTCTTCGACGACGGAACTTTTGTAGAAGTCGACGACATGGTCACATCGAGAGCGACCGACTTCGGAATGGATAAGAAGAAGGTCATAGGCGACGGAGTCATCACGGGTTACGGCAAGATCCACGGAAGAACGGTCTTCGCTTCTTCGCAGGACTTTACGATCGGCGGCGGATCCTTAGGTGAAGCTCAGGCCATGAAGATCTGCCGCGTCATGGATATGGCGCTGGAGATGAAGGCTCCTTATATATCGGTAAATGACAGCGGCGGAGCAAGGATCGAGGAAGGCATAGATTCCCTCGCAGGTTACGCCGGGATCTTCTACCGCAACACGATCGCATCCGGTGTCATCCCTCAGATCTCGGTCATTATGGGACCCTGTGCCGGAGGCGCATGCTATTCGCCTGCCATCTGCGACTACATCTTCATGACACGTGAGACGAGCCAGATGTATATCACGGGCCCTGCAGTCGTAAAGTCGGTTACCGGTGAGGTCATTACGGCATCGGAACTCGGCGGCGCAGGCGTGCACGGTTCGGTCAGCGGTGTCGCGCATTTTGTCTATGATAACGATCTGGACTGCCTGAACGGAGTCAGAAGGCTCCTTGGTTATCTGCCTTCGAACAATGAGGAGAAGACGGCGCCTGTCACGGGAAGAACAGTCGATCAGTGCGCTAAGCTGGCGGATATAGTTCCTTCGGATTCTCGAAAAGGATATGACGTAAGAGATGTTATCGCAGCCTTTGCCGATAACGGCAGCTTCATGGAAGTCCAGAAGGATTTTGCCATGAATATCGTCGTCGGCTTTGCAAGGATCGACGGAAGAACGGTGGGCATCGTGGCCAACCAGAGCAACTACATGGCGGGATCTCTCGAGATCAACGCATCCGATAAGGGTGCAAGGTTCATCCGTTTCTGCGACTGCTTTAACATCCCGCTCGTAACGCTTGTCGATGTTCCGGCATTCCTGCCCGGTACGGTCCAGGAGCACGGCGGCATCATCCGTCACGGAGCCAAGCTCCTCTATGCTTATTCCGAGGCAACTGTTCCCAGGATCAGTATCATCATGCGTAAGGCATACGGCGGAGCTTATATCGCGATGAACAGCAAGGGGCTGGGTGCCGACGTCGTATACGCATGGCCGATAGCAGAGATCGCCGTAATGGGTGCATCGGGTGCGGTAGCGATCATCGGCCGTAACGCCATTAAGGCGGCCGAGGACCCCGAGGCCGTAAAGAAGCAGCTCATTGATGAGTATAATGAGAAGTTCATGAACCCCTACGTTGCGGCCGAGCACGGTTATGTCGACAAGGTCATCGATCCTTCCGAGACGCGTGAAGAGATCGTAAGAGCACTCGACATGCTCGAGAACAAGAAGGCCGGAAGACCCGCGCGTAAGCACGGCAACATCCCGCTCTAAGGAGGCAGACAGATGGCAGACGATAAGTTGATCGCGGCTATGGCCGTGGCTTGTATCGCCGAAGAACTCGGCACGGTACCTGAACACCTGAAGGTCGTATCATTCAGGGAGGTTCCGGACAGTCCTCTCGAGGCATACATAAAAGAGAACAATATTAATTATCACAAATATCAGTTGGGAGATGAATCATTATGAGCAAGTACAGGATCAAGTTAGACGGCAAGACATATGAGATGGAGATCGAGGCAGTAGGCGCAGGCAATATCGCTCCTGCAGTATCTTCTAAGACGGCGGCTCCTGCTCCCGCATCTTCTGCCCCTGTATCAAAGCCTTCACAGGTTAGTGTAGCTGAAGGTCAGGGTGCGGTCATAAGCCCCATGCCCGGCACAGTCGTTAAGGTTCTCGTAAAAGAAGGCGATGAGGTCAAGGCGGGTCAGCCCGTCCTCGTGCTCGAGGCCATGAAGATGGAGAACGAGATCACGGCAGAGAAGGATGGCAAGATCGTCAAGGTTGCCGTTGCCGAAGGTCAGGCTGTAGCTAAGGACGAGGTCCTCGTTGTAGTCGAGTAAGGTTTTATTCTTTTCGAGAAGGAAGACAGAGAACACAATATGGAAATGCCTAAGAAAAAACTATATATAACCGATACCATCCTTCGTGATGCTCATCAGTCACATGCAGCCACGAGGATGAAGACCGAGGATATGCTCCCGATGTGCGAACTCCTCGACAGCGTCGGCTACTGGTCGCTTGAGTGCTGGGGAGGCGCCACCTTCGATGCGTGCATGCGATTCCTGAATGAGGATCCCTGGCAGAGACTTCGAACACTCCGTAAGGCCATGCCGAATACGAAGCTTCAGATGCTGCTCCGCGGACAGAATCTACTCGGATACAGACACTATGCCGATGACGTAGTCGATTCGTTCTGCGGACGATCTGTCGAGAACGGCATCGATGTCGTCAGGGTCTTTGATGCGCTGAACGATGTCCGTAATATGGAACGGGCCATGAAGGCCGTAAAGAAACACGGTGCCATATGCGAGGCGGCGCTGAGCTATACGACCAGCCCCGTCCACGATGAGGAATACTTTGTTAAGCAGGCCGTCATCCTTGAGCAGATGGGCGCGGATGTTATCTGCGTCAAAGATATGGCGAACCTCCTGCTTCCGATGGATGCATATTCACTCGTAAGCAAGCTCAAGGCAAATGTGTCGGTTCCGATCCACATCCACACGCATAATACGAGCGGTACGGGCGCCATGCTCTACATGATGGCTGCAATGGCCGGCGTCGACATCATCGACTGTGCACTGTCGCCGTTTGCCAACGGTACTTCCCAGCCTGCGACCGAGTCCATGGTAGCGGTATTTAAGGGAACTGACAGAGATACAGGTCTCGACCTGGGTAAGCTCGGTACCGCTGCCGAGCACTTCAAGAAAGTTGCCGCACGCATGCAGGACGAAGGCATCATCAATCCGAAGGTCCTTCGAGTCGATCCCAAGGCGCTTATGTATCAGGTGCCGGGCGGAATGCTCAGCAACCTGCTGTCTCAGCTTAAGCAGGCAGGATCCGAGGATAAGTATGAAGAGGTGCTCCGTGAGGTTCCCCGTGTTCGTGCCGACTTCGGTTATCCGCCGCTCGTTACGCCTACAAGCCAGATCGTAGGATCGCAGGCAGTCCTTAATGTGCTGATGGGTGAGAGATATAAGTCGTTCCCGAAGGAGTCCAAGATGGTGCTCCGCGGTGAGTACGGACGCCTTCCGGGCACACCTGATCCCGAAGTCATGAAGAAAGCTTTGGGTGACGAGGAAGTGATCACCTGCCGACCTGCCGATCTTATCGAGAATGAGCTCGATAAGGAGCGCGAAAAGTATGCCGGCGTAGCTTCAACCGAGGATGATCTTTTGAGCTGTATAATGTTCCCTCAGGTAGCGCCCGATTTTCTTAAGAGAAGGGATGCTGCTCCTGAAGTAGAGAGTACGGTTTCTTCTGACACGAACGACGTTCGCGAGATCGAAGTCGACTGGTTATGACTTATATAAGATCATTGATCTATATATAGTAGTCCCCCTTTCCCGGCGGTGTGAAAAACCGCCGGGAATACTTTTTGAAAAAAGATTTAAAACAGCACAAAAAGTGCTTGACAGGAATGGGAAAAGGAAGTATTCTTACTAAGCACTTCGCAAGAGGAACACCTCGAAGAAGAAGGCGCGGATCTTGAAAATTGAATAGAATGC
>OMQY01000072.1 GCA_900313405.1 uncultured Eubacteriales bacterium | reverse complement strand
TTATCTTCGGTGTTCGTCCTGAGGCTATCACAGATGAGACAACATTCGTTACAGATCACCCTGAGACAGCATTCTCCGCTGACGTTGACGTCGTTGAGATGCTTGGTGCCGAGACATATCTCTATGTTACGGTTAACGGATCTCTCCCTCTCACATGTAGAGTTGACCCTACAACATCCCAGTCCACAGTTGGTCAGGTTGTCGACCTTGCCATCGATACCAACCGTATCCACCTGTTCGACAAGGACACAGAGCAGAGCATCATCTCATAATCAATACTCTCCAGAGTTTATCCGGACCGGCAGTCGACAGACTGTCGGTCCTTTTTTACGCTTGGGTGTCAAAGGGGCGGGTGTGCTTGCTTGAATCATCGAAAAATATTACAATTTATACGTAAAAATATGCGTATGCGGAAAGTGTGGTATCGCCATGGAAGAGATCAGGAAATGTATGCGTCAGGCAAGGAGCATTCTGAAGCAGCAGGTAGGCGTTATGGATACGGCGGGGCTGATAATCGCAGCGACCGATCCGGAGCTCGAGGGAACGACTGATCCGTCCGCCAGGGCAGTAATGATATCGGATGACCTTTTCGCCGGGACAGCTGACAAGACATATATGAAGATAGCTGTCGGCGAGCAGTTCAAGTACATCATCTTTATCGAAGGCACCGAGCCGCAGGTCAGGATCTATCTCGAGCTTATGTCCGAGTGGATCAAGACTGCGATCAAAGAGAGAGGCACGGATGCCGAGAAGGAACTGTTCACCAAGAATGTATTGCTCGAGAACGAGCTGCAGGGTGAGATACCGATCAAGGCAAGGGAATATAAGATCAACTGCAATGTGGCACGCCTTGTAATGGTCGTTCGCACGACCCGCGAAGAAGGTGCGGAGGCACTCGAGATCCTGCAGAACTTCTATGCGGATTCCGAGGTGGGCTCGGTTCTCGCGATGGATGAGACGACGGCGATCGTCATCCTCGATGCCGAGGAGGCTATAGGAAGCGAGAAGGACCGTGATTCGTTTGTAGATACGAACAGCAAGGCTGTCCTCGATTGCCTTAACAGCGAGAGCATCACCGCGTTTATAGGCGTCGGCTCTTTTGTCAGCCTGTTCCAGAACATCTCCAAGTCGTACAGAGATGCCATGCTGGCGCTCCGTGTAGGTAAGATCTTCGAGAAGAACTGCCTTATCTCCAGATACGATAAGCTGGGTCTCGGAAGACTGATCTATCAGCTCCCTGCGACTCTTTGCCAGATGTTCATCGATGAGGTGTTCCCCAATGAGGCCTATAAGACGCTCGATGAGGATACGGTTGCTACTATCGAGAGCTTTTTTGCCAATAACCTTAACGGAAGCGAGACGAGCCGCGAACTCTATGTTCACCGTAATACGCTCGTTTACAGACTTGATAAGGTCAAGAAGAATACAGGATTGGATCTGAGATCCTTTGACGATGCCGTTCTGTTCAAGATGGCATCCATGGTCAGGACTTATCTCGAGTATCTTGAGACAAGCCGTGACAATATGATCAGATAATGTCGGCTTAAGGAATCATAACGAAGTGATTAGATTTGATGACGTGCACAAAACTTACAGATCGGGCGTGGATGCGCTCCGTGGCATAAGTTTTACCATAGAAGACGGAGAATTTGTTTTTATCATAGGTAAATCAGGTTCCGGTAAATCGACCCTGATGAAATGCATCACATGTGAAGAGAGTCCGAGTGAGGGCGAAGTGTCGATCGACGACTTCGTCATATCTTCGATGTCGCGTAAACTCGTGCCGGTACTGCGAAGGCAGATCGGAATGATATATCAGGACTTCCGTCTTATCGAGACGAAGACGGTGTTCGAGAATATCGCTTTCGCCGGGGAGATCGTGGGAATACCCCGGAAGAGCCTCAATCAGACGGTCCAGCTCGTTCTTAATATCGTCGGACTCAAGGACAAGGCCGAGGCCTATCCGCAGGAACTGTCGGGCGGTGAGCAGCAGAGAGTTGCAATAGCCCGTGCGATGGTCAATAACCCTAAGCTGATCGTGGCCGATGAGCCGACCGGTAACCTTGACCCGGAGACGAGCGAGAATATCATGGCACTTCTGCTGGACATTAATAACAGCGGAACGACGGTCGTAGTTTGTACACATGACAGCAATCTCGTCGACAGGATGAAGAAGCGCGTCATCGAGATAGAGGCGGGACTGATCGCCAGAGATGAGAAGGACAGCCGTTACAAGAGCGAAGGCGGGAATAATAAGCCCATTGAGAAGCCGAGCGTACAGGATGTCGGATTTGCTTTCGGCGATGATCCGGCCTTTGAACATGATAACGAATACAACGATTCATTTGACGATGAAGGCTTCGAGCCCGCCCCGAGCATTCCTGCATTCGGCGATGAGGAACTTCCCGCTCCGGTGACTCAGGCGAATCCCGGGCTTATGATCGGCGATACACCTGCCGGGGTCGCTCTCATACCGGAAGCGGCTGAGATCCCTGAAGTTCCTGCGAATACGGAGACTTCGGATTAGGATGTAAATGAAGAGCCCGAGCAGGATATCATCGAGGAATTACCCGTTGAGGAACTCGATTCGGGAGAGATCGTGGAGCAGCCCGTAGAAGAGCTCCTTTTCGGGACGGAAGAGAAGGCAGAGCCTTCGGAGCAGGAGCCCGAAGCGAAGGCGGACGACGGGCCCGAAGAGATCAAGCCCGTTGAAGAATGGGTCGACAGCATAAATATAGATGAGAGTGATATCGATCTTGATATCTCGGAGGACGATTAATGAGTATCCGCACTTTTTTCAATTCGATCAAAGAGGGATTCAAGGGTATCGTAAGACATCCGCTCGTTACCGTTGCCTCGATAACAACGATCCTTCTGATGCTCATAGTAATGAGCGCTTTCTTCATATTCTCGGCTAATGCCAGACATATTATGACAAAGCTCGAGAAAGAGCCACCTATAGAGATCTATATGGAACTCGGAGTATCCGAAGCGGATCTTGCCGCGACCGAGCAGATGCTCACGAGCGATCCTGCCATTATCAAGTGCGAGGCAAGGACACCTGAGGGCAACTACTACTACTTCAAGGATAACCTCGGCGAGTCGGGCTCGATCCTGGATAACTTCGATTACAACAACTATCTGCCTTATACATTCAATATCCAGATAGATAAGCCGGAGAACGCCGATCTGATGGTCAAGAAGATCGCGGCATACCCCGGAGTCAGCAAGGTCGACAAGGAGAGCAATGTCATGAACTTCCTGACAGATGCGCGCAAGGTCGTAAACGTCGCGACCGTGGCCGCTTTTGCCGTATTGTTCCTGATCGCACTCTTCATTATCTCCAACATGGTAAGGATCTCTGTCTACGCCCGTTCGAGTGAGATCGAGATCATGAAGTTCGTCGGCGCCACCAACAACTACATACGAATGCCGTACATAATCGAAGGCGGCATCGTCGGTCTTATAAGTGCGGTATGCGCCTGGGCGATCTCGGTCCTGGTATACAGGCAGATCTTCTACAGTGCCATGCATAATGTCAATCTCGAAAGTTTTTACGCCCTTCTCCCGGCAGGTAACATCCTCTGGTGGGTATTGATCATCAATGTCCTGATAGGTGTCCTGATCGGAGGCATCGGAAGCGGCATCTCGGTAAGGAATTATGTAAAGGTATGATCAGACTGTCGACACGGTTAAAGAAGACGATATGTATCGCGACAGCTGCTCTCATCACGGGCGGCATTCTGACTGCTACTCTTGTCAAACCTTACAAGATCGCAGCGGCAGACGATTATGCCCGCATGATCGAGATCAGATATACGAGCGAAGAAGAACTCGAGGAGAGGCGCCGCGAGCGCGACGAGGCCATGGCGAGAGCCAATGAAGCCGCTTCCATGGTCAACTCCCTGACTTCCCAGTCATCCGAACTGTCCGGCGAACTGGCTGAGCTTAATAAACTCGATGCCGAACAGCGTGAACAGTATGACATGATCGCGGCTCAGTATGCCGCGGCTCTTGTTGCCAAGGCAGACGCGCTTAACCGTTATGTTCAGGCACAGGATGAGCTGGCGGCCGCTCAGGAGACCTTTGCTCAGAGGCTTTCCGTAATGTTTGAATATCAGAACAGATCGACCCTCGAGATCCTTCTCGACTCGGATTCCATCGCAGGCTTCTTTACGAACCTCGAACTGATCACTCTCGTAGCAGAGGCAGATGATCAGGCAGTCGATCAGATGCAGATCGCGCTCGATAATGCCAAGCTTCAGGCCGACACGGCTTTGGCTGAGGCAGACGAACTGGAGCGTGTTGCTCAGGAGAAGCTCGAAGAACTGGAAGCACTCGAACAGGGTATCGCTCTTACCGAGGCACAGCTTGCCGATATCAATGCTTCTCTCGAGAACTGGAGATCAACGCAGAACACGGCTGCCATGCTCGCGAGCTCGCTTGACAGTGAGATCGCGAGGATCCAAGGTGAGATAGACGCTCAGAATGCCGCACGTCAGGCTGCCGAGGAGGCGGCGCGCAGAGCAGAGGAAGAGGCTCAGGCGACAACGCCGACCGAGCCTTCCGAGACTGATGCTACGGAGAGTTCTGATCCGACAGAGAGCACAGACCCTACGGAATCAACAGAGCCTTCCGAGTCAACTGATCCTACAGAGGAGGCGGAGCCTACCGCTACACCTACCCCTGTGCCGGAGACAACACCGGATCCTTCGAGCGTTCAGGGCAACGGAATGCTCATGTGGCCGCTTTATGTGTGGGATTATGTATCTGATGAATTCGGTTACCGTTATCACCCGCTCTACGGTGACTGGCGAGGCCATACCGGTATGGACATAGCATCCGGTTACGGCAATTCGGTAATAGCTGCAGCATCCGGAACGGTAGCATATGTCGAGTATCCTTTCCCGGATACAAATATGTCCTACACATCAGGCTACGGCAACTATCTGATACTCGACCACGGTAATGGTATCTATACACTTTATGCGCATGTCCGTCATATCGATGTCGAAGTCGGACAGTATGTATCGGCGGGACAGCAGATCGCCGAAGTAGGCAGCACCGGCGGATCGACGGGCCCTCATCTGCACTTTGAGGTCCATGAGGGAGGCATCTGGGGAACCCGTGTCAATCCCAGACTGTATCTGTAATATGGCTGACGATCTCTATGACATACTGGCAGATCATTACGATATCCTGCAGGAAGGGATCGATAATGTTAAGTGGGCGTCTTTTATCGACAAACTCGTAAAACGCTATTGTGAAGCTTCCGGCTGTGGCGAAGGCGGAAGGCTCCTGCTCTGTGACTTGGGCTGCGGAACAGGAAAAACGACCGTTGAACTCGCGAGAAAGGGGTATGACGCGATCGGCATCGATCTGTCGGTCAATATGCTGTCGGCAGCCCGCGACTGCTCCGATGAAGCAGGTGTCGATGTCCTCTGGGTGAACGGCGACATCACTGAACTGGAACTTTACGGAAAGGCAGATGTTTTTACGGCGCTTACCGATACCTTGAATCATCTCTATGAGCCGGGGCAGCTCGATCGGCTCTTCGCGTCTGTCGCATCCTACATGAATCCCGGGGCCGTATTTATCGCGGATATCGGAACGCTTGATCACTATCGCGATACTCTGGGGGACAATGTCTTCTATGAGGATTATGAGGACCTGACACTCCTGTGGCAGAACAGCTGGGACGGCGAGGTGAGTACTTCCGAGATCACTGTTTTCGAGACAGAGGACGGGGAAAACTACCGAAGATATGATACCGAGGCGCGCGAGAGATACCATTCTCCCGAGGTGATAAAGGAACTGGCAGAGCGCCATGGCCTGACACTTGAGGCAGTGCTCGGTGAACTGTCCGATGATGCACCGACAGATAAAGACGAGAGATATTTTATAGTAATTAAAAAGGCGGTAAGCTGATGAACGATAATCCGTATTACGCACCCGGGATGCCCGAAGATGACACACTCGACCATATCGTCCGCGCCACGGCTCTGGACGGACATGTTAAGGCGCTCGCGATAAGGACTACCGGGGCCGTTCGCGAAGCGGCAAGAATTCACGGAACGTCTTCGGCAGCGACTGCTGCACTCGGACGTTTTATCACCGGATCGCTTCTGCTGGCCGACAACATGAAGAACCCCGATGACAGCCAAACGACCATCTTAAGATGTGACGGCCCTCTCGGAGGTATGACCTGTGTCTGTGATTCTTCGTGCCACGCTAAGGCTTATGCCAATAATCCGGATGTTCCGACGTCATATCTAAGGCCCGGCAAGATAAATGTGGCTGAGGCTGTAGGTAAAGGAACCCTCACGGTAATAAGAGACATCGGTCTGCGCGAGCCCTATGTCGGTTCAGTCGAGTTGGTAAGCGGCGAGATAGCCGAAGACTTCACATATTATCTGGCAGCGTCCGAGCAGACGCCTTCTGTCGTTGCACTTGGTGTTCTTATGGAAGGCGGAGAGGTCAAGCACGCCGGCGGCATGATGATCCAGCTGATGCCGGGTGCATCCGAAGAAGATATCACATATATCGAGGAGCGTGTGAACGGCGGTTTCCCGGAGATCACTTTCCTGCTGGAAGAGGGCTTCTCGCCTGCGAAGATCCTTGATCTCTTTATCGGCAACCGCGATCTGGTCTACTTATCCGGACGCCCCGCAGCTTTTAAGTGTAATTGTTCGCGCGAAAAGATGTCCGCCGGGCTCGCGGCATTGGGCAAAGCCGACCTGGAGGAGCTTATCGCATCAGGTGAACCGGTGCAGACTGAGTGTCACTTCTGTGGCGCGAAGTATGTTTTCGAGACGGACGAGATCAGGGAGATGCTGAAGTAATAGATTAATCCAGCGGCTTCTCGCCGTACTCCTCGAGAAGTGCGTTTGTACTCGTGACGGACAGCTTCTTGTTCAACGCATAGATGATGACGCTGTCGCGGGAGTCCTTGGAATAGAGGGTCCCGAGTTCGGCGATCTCAAGAGCTCTTTTTGTCTCTTCGTAGGTGAATCCGCCGCCGATACACAGTGCGATCAACTTATCGCGGCCGGGCTTACGCGTTCCTGCAATGATCTGATATGCGTATATTCGGTCAACGAAGCTTCTGGAGATGGCGTCCTTTTTGAGGATGTCCTTCTGCTTCAGCATATATTCATAGTAACCGGAAAGAGTTGTCTCATAGCCGGCAGCCTTGAGTTCTTCTAGATAAGCCTTCAATCCCTTCGTCGATCCGATACTGTTGAGCGCATCGAGAAGGTCACCTGTTGATCTCTGTTCCATAGTTGTTGTCCTCCGTCTACATAATACCATTAAATATCAAAAGTGGAGGTCTTTTTCGATCATTAAAAATCTCGAAAGTGCTTATTTATAAGGATTTAGCAGGGTGCATACAAAATGCGCAACTTTAACTTATAAAATTATATTGCTCTATACGCAGCAAGGTCTGACAGCGTCAAGTAGCGGGGCTGAGGAACCATCATTCAGCCTCCTGAATATGCTATCATACTATAAAGATCCCTGTGCCTTGAGCAGATCATTCTGTAATAACGGATTAGTAAGATGGACTTTGATCACTACAAGATACTTCATTCATACGAGGACATCGATCAATATCTCATGATGGATGAGATAAACGGCGAGCTGTGTCTCAAAAAGTATCCCGAGCATCACGAAGAAGCTGTTTATAAATACCTGAAAGAACATAAAGAATCACACATA
>OMQY01000231.1 GCA_900313405.1 uncultured Eubacteriales bacterium | reverse complement strand
CATAGCCTTCCTTCTTGACAAAGGAATCAACGATCTCTTCGAACCTGATCTCAAATGTCTCGAAGTCAAAAGGCTGCTCATCTTCGGAAACCTTGTGATACGGAACACCGAATCCTCCGCCGAAGTCGATGAACTCGAGACGACCGAATCTGTCAGCCATGTGGAGAAGATTCTCAACCGCCTTAAGGAAGGGGTCGGGATCCATAAAGAGAGACCCGATATGCTGTGTAATACCGATGATCTTAAGATCATACTTGTCTGCTACTTCAAACATCTCATCGAGCTGATCATCGGTAATAGCGAACTTGGTATTCTTACCGGCCGTAACAACCTTCTCATGATGTCCCGCACCGACACCCGGATTAAGCCTGACCGCACATCTCGAACCGGGATTAAGTCTTCCGTAGAGATCGAGCTGATCGATCGAATCAAGACTGATGATTATATTGTTATCGATTGCATATTCAAGTTCTTCGGCAGACACATTATTAGGAACGAAGATAATCCTCTCAGACGGGAATCCTGCCTTCTGAAGAAGCCTTATCTCGCCTTCTGACATGGCATCACAATTAAGGCCCTCATCAAGAGCGATCTTAAGGACAGACAGATTTGAATTGGCCTTCATAGAGAAGTTTGCCGTATATGGATACTTCTTGATAAGCCCCTTAAGTGTCCTCATTGACTTACGAAGAACATCCTCGTTATAAACGTAAAGCGGTGAACCGTATTGTGCAACAAGTGCCTCAGGCTGATTGCCTTTAAAAAAATCTACAGATTCAATGTACGATCTCATAAATCCTCCTACCGGGCACTTACAAATCAGGTAATGCCCACCAATCTCATTAAGTATTTGGCATTGGACTCATGCGACACCCCATTGTGCAGCTTATAGTCAAATGATATTCCCGTATCATTATACGTCTCGGAAAAATGATAATAAACTATATTTTGAAGTGTCTGTTCAACTTTGTCACATAGTGCATAATCATGTGTCGTCATCATGCCGATAATATGCGATTTTGACAAATTAACAAGCACGGACATCGCACCTTCTGTTCTGTCAGTCGAATTAGTGCCGCGGAATATCTCATCTATCAGGAAAAGCATCGGCGTCGTATCCGCAGATGCCTTGATTATCCCGGCGATCCGGACGAGTTCAGCCTTGAAAGTACTCATATTACCTTCCAGACTGTCCACTATCCTCATAGATGACATGATCCGCATCCTGCCGAGCGTAACGGAAGATGCCGGAACAGGTGCTCCTGTCAATGCAAGCAGAGTACATATCCCGACTGTTCTGATCAGTGTAGTCTTACCTGACATATTAGACCCTGTTATGAGAGCGATCTGCGAGTCAAGTCTTACGGAATTTGAAACAACTTTATCAGGTTTTATCAAAGGGTGACATATGTCTCTACCGTCAAATACAGCCCCGCTGACGAACTTCGGGAAAACACTTTGAGAAGATATTATGCCAACACATGCTGAAGACATAAGAGCTTCAATATCTCCTATATTATCGAGTGCTTTAGCGCAATATCGGCCATTATCCCGTGACCAGCATAGAAGCCTGTCAGCACAGAACAGATCAAAAGGCAGGATCGAATTGAGGATCAAAGCCAGTATAGGCTGGCCGCGGAAACCGGTCAGTGTCAGAGCACGGGACAGACGCTTAAGACGAACAGAGACAGTAACGTCTCCCTCACCTTTGATAAGACCGTTGATCAACTCGCTCGAGAATTCTTTTTCCTCCAACATCTTATAAAGATCGGATATGGCACCGGTCTGACGGGCGATGCCGCCGGACCTGGAGAAGAGTTCGGTATAAGCAGATGAAGCAAAGAACCAGATGATCAGATTAACTACAAGAGTTATGAGAATGGCAGCCGAATAGTATTTGAACCCTATAACCGCCATAATAACGGAAGGCACCCATAATAACGGCTGAAGATAATACATTATGCGTCGTTTATGATCAAAATGCTTTTCAGTCGAAGCCAGATCTCTGAAAGCAGCAGGATCAGAAGTGATCTTCCCTAATCTGGCGACTGCCTGATATTCCTGCAGGAATACCGGATCGCT
>OMQY01000064.1 GCA_900313405.1 uncultured Eubacteriales bacterium | reverse complement strand
ATCCTCGCCCTCGCCTGAGACGAAGTGTGCGCGGAATTCCGCGTTGATATCCTTTATCTCCCGCTTCCCGTCGATATAATCCTGATACATATCGGCCAGTCCCGCCATGCACCCGTCGCACATGCCGTCTATATTGCCGATAGACTCGGCAACTATCTTTTCGCGTTCTTCGCGTGTCGTTTCTTTGATCGATATACCCATAGACAGATTTTAATATAAAAACTGCCGACGGCAAGTCACTGCCTCCGGAGGATCCGAAGAGGAGGGTTGACAGTGGACAAAGTCCGCAGAATAATTAGCTTCAGTATATATGAGGATTCAGGAATGGGTTATATAAAGGATCTGAGACAATCTGTCGGCCACAGACCGATCATTCTTGCGGGCGCCGGAGCGATCCTGGTCAATAAGGACGGGGAGATCCTGCTCGGCAGACGCGCTGATAACGGTTTTTGGGATTATCCCGCAGGAGCATTGGAACTCGGAGAGAGTTTTGAAGAATGCGCAAGGCGGGAGGTGTTAGAGGAAACCGGTCTCGTCTGCGGCGGGCTGACCTTCCTGACCACCCTGTCCGGCAGGGAATTCTATTATGAATACCCCAACGGGGATACAGGATATGCAGCTGCGGTCATCTTTATATGCTTTGATTATTCGGGAGATATGAAGGTTCAGGAGGATGAGGTCGTCGAGCAGCGGTTTTTCAGTATCGATGCTCTGCCTTCAGATACCGATCCGCGCAAGCGCGTCCTTTATGACAGGGTCCGTGACTATATTAAGAGCAGTCTTTAACTGAGTTTGTGAGGGAGAGAAGTTTATCTATGGCAAGAGTCATTGTCGGAATGTCGGGCGGGGTAGACAGCGCCGTGGCAGCTTATCTTCTTAAGCAGGAAGGCTATGATGTTGTCGGAGTGACTCTTCGCGTGTGGCAGGATGAAGACGGCGAAGAAGGACGCTGCTGCGAGATAGACGAAGCCCGCCGTTCCTGTCAGATACTCGGGATAAAGTATCATCCCCATAACTGCACATCGCTGTTTACCAAAGAAGTGATCGATCCCTTTGTTAAAGCATACCTCGAGGGCCTTACGCCTAACCCCTGCATCGAGTGCAACCGTTACGTCAAGTGGGCCAAGCTTACGGAACTCATGAACGTATTTGAAGCGGATTATGTTGCGACCGGTCATTATGCTTACATAGAGAAACTTCCTAACGGAAGATATTCCGCAAGGACGGCAGACAGCGCATCCAAGGATCAGACTTACATGATATATAAGCTTACTCAGGAACAGCTGTCACACACACTTATGCCTCTGGGCAGATACAGCAAGGAAGAAGTACGTGAGATCGCAAGGAAAGCAGGCCTTCCGTGCGCAGAAAAAGAAGACTCGCAGGAGATCTGCTTCGTCACCGAGGGCAAGTATCCTGACTTTATAAGCAGTCACTCAGCCGTCCCCGTCCCGGGCGAGGGCAGCTTCGTCGACTGTGACGGCAACATCCTGGGACGCCACAAAGGCATACACCACTATACCGTAGGTCAGCGAAAAGGCTTAGGCATAGCTCTCGGAGTCCCCGCTTACGTCACAAAGATCATTCCGGAAAGAAACGAAGTTGTCCTCGGGAACGAGATGTCCCTGATGAGTGATTCTTTTATCTGCAGAGATGTTAACTTCATGAGCATCGAAGATCTTGAAGACGGGATCAGGCTTGAATGCTTTATTAAATCGCGTTACCACCAGCCGGTAAGGCCGGGCTTTATAGAGAAGGCCCCGGGAGGCCGGGTAAAGGTCACGTTAAGCGCTCCCGTTAAGGGCGTTTCCCCCGGTCAGTCGGCAGTGTTCTATGATGACAACGGTTATGTCATAGGCGGCGGAAAGATCGACAGATCGTAGATCCGATGGATATATTAAGAACAACGGGATTTGACAGCATATTCTTTGATGAAGGCTGACGATCCTGCAACTTGTACATCCTGTAATGCAACTTGAGCAAAAACGCCGTCGCGGCGCCGGCGGTTCTGCTAAAGTGTGCTCATCAAGGAAAAACAAGGAGTTTTACGGCAATGAAAAAGAATAAGTTGATCAAGGCAACAGGCATTACACTCGGAGTGATCGCTTTTATCGCTCTGGCAGGTTCCGCTTTCATGGGCGGCTATGTAGCTGACAGGATACTTCATCAGAATGACGGCAAAGACACAAAGGATGCAAGCCTGAAGCAGCTCGAGATCTGGGGCTATGATACGGAGGCTTTCCTTGCTTCTTACGAAGGCACAGAGGTGAGCGCGACTGCTTCTGACGGAAATGTCGTGCCGGGGACGTTCTTCGACGGGCAGAAAGATGAGTGCGTAATCCTTGTGCACGGCGCAGGCGGCGACAGAGTGAGCATATATCCTCTTGCCGAGCAGTATATCTTAAGAGGATATGATGTAATCGCGATCGACCAGAGAGGCTGCGGCGACAATCCTGACGGCAGGGTAACATTCGGTATCAACGAGCAGCTCGATGTAGCGGCGATGGTAGAGTATGCGAGGGAGCAGCTCGGTGATTCAAAGGTTATCGTTCACGGGCAGTCGATGGGCGCGCAGACGGCAGCGGTCTATGCTTCCAATGTTGCTCCGGGTTCTGCGGAAGCAGCAGATGCAGTTATCTGTGACAGCCCTGTGCCCGGTATGGAACTTATCTTAAGAGAGATGTTCGGCGACGGCGACACGGATTCATTCACGGCGGTCTATCTTACAGGTACGAGCAAGATCTATATGAAGCTTATTAACGGCATCGATTACGATGATGCTGATACGATCGAAGTCGTAAGAAACGATAATATCCCCACGATGATCATAGTCTCTGACCGTGATGAAGTCTGCCTTCCTGACCAGGTGGAGGCTGTCTATGATAATATAGCTTGCGGGGAGCGCGCGATCATGCATGTCAACAGTGAGCACATCATGGGCGTTATAGACGATCCCGAAGGATATATGGAAGGCGTAACGGAGTTCCTGACATCAGCAGGTCTCTGATAAGAAGATGAAGCTTAATCTTTACGAAGACAAAAACAATAATGATGAGCACGTGGACGTATATTATTCCAATATGCGTCCCGTGATCCGTCAGATCATAGATTCGGTGAATTCGGAAAGGCCGCAGCTTAAGGGGCGTCCTGCAGACGAGGATCTCGATGACGGCGAGGAAGTGATACTCGACCCTAAGCATATCTACTATCTCGACCACGTCGAGAGAAAGCTTTTCGCTTATACAGCAGACGGTGTGTACCGGATCATGGACACACTTGCTTCATGCGAGGAGATGCTTTGGAATTACGGGTTTGTGAGAGTGAGCAAGTCGAATCTCATCAATATCTACAAGATAACCCAGCTTAAGCCGGACCTTAACATGAAAGTCTACGCCTCGTTCGACAACGGCGAGAGGATCTGCATCAACAGAAGTTATAAGCAGAGTTTTAACGAGTACCTGCAGAGGATGAGGAGGATGAGATGATGGACAGGAGCAGATTTGTTCAGTATCTGATCGAGATGTGCTGCGTCTATACTATCGTCTCGGTCGCAGGAGCGATAGTAAATAT
>OMQY01000093.1 GCA_900313405.1 uncultured Eubacteriales bacterium | reverse complement strand
GTGAGCAGTGTATTTCTGGTGCCTCCGACATCGTACAGGTTGATTATGTAGTCCCCCTGACGAAGACCGTTCGGGTCAGTATATCCGATGAATATGTCATTTGTCGCAACATAGCCGCTGGTCGACGTTGTCCAGGATGTTCCCAGATACTCCCCTCGATAATAGATATCATAGAGGAATGTGATGTCGGGAGATAAACCATCTCTCGTCTTGACATTGATGACGAATCCGTCCATGGTGTTGCAGAAGTCAACAACTTCATCCCCGTTCAGATCCATATAGAGGACATCGCTGATCTCTCCGGTCTCATTAGTAAAGATGTAAGGTTCATTACTTACCTCGGGAGCCTCGGGAGCAGATTCATCTTCGAAAAGCACACACTGCTCCGTCTGATCTCTTAATACCTCTTCGGGAGCACGGCCGTCATCATCGAGTCCTCCGGGGAACTGACCGGGAGTCGGAGTTGCATCCGTCTCATACCAGTCAGGGAATACGCCGAATGTAGCCTGGTATATAGCTGCAGCATCATCTGCACCGAGTCTTCCGTCTTCATAAAGGAGCGTTATTGCTGCCCCCAGATATTCCGACGACAGATCAGACGGGACATCCGCGCCGATTGATATAGTATTATCAAGCTCTGCGGGGATCAGCTTCAGTTCACCGCCGTCTCTTACTACAACGACATCTTGTGTAAAGCCGGTCGTTGCTACGGAAGCAACACGGGAACTCACAAAGTCTCTTATCCTGCTGACAACTTCAGGAGTAATATCTTCACCGTCATAATCCTCACCCGATAGTCCCGTATAGAGTTCATCTGCAAAGATGGCGACCATGAGATCCCTGTCGTTATAGAGTTCAAGCGAGAGGGTGGTAAGATCAGGTCCGGTGACATCAGCCGTTATCGTGACGGATTCTTCATCGATGCCGGTCGTGGAAAGACTGTAGGACATATTGGCGTAGAAAGATTCGACCATCAACCGGTCGAAAGTGTTGAGCAGTTGAAGATCTTCATCTTCCGGGAACAGGAGTAACGAAGATGACGCTTCAAGATCTCCGCTCTGCAGGAGGGCGTAATATGAATTGACGATCTCGTACGCTTCTTCTTCCGAGACGGCATTGAATGATACATTCTCGATCAGACCGAGCAGATAGTCTGCGACCGTATCGGTTCCCTTGGAAGAGATAAGCCAGTCTTCTTCCTCCATCGTCATCTTGATCTTCAGTTCTTCTGTTATAAGGTTCTTGTCTTTGCCGGACAACTCCTCAATGATCCCGGCTGCTTCTTCCGCATTGGCAGGACCTTCGTCCATAACCTTCGTGAGATCAACAGTAGACAATTCTATCGTTACGTCTCCCTTGCCTGAATCAGATGAGACATCAGAAGCGATGATCTCATATGACGCGTAAGACAGGAGCGACTCAAGAACGGCGGACTCATCGTCATTGAGCTCGAGTTCGGTCATACCGTCATTGCCTTTAACGTATTTACTGTTCTTGCTGAACTTACCGGCGATCAGGTTATCCATATATGCCGTGACGGTTGCCTCGGCATCTTCGGCACTCGTGTCCTTACTGCCCTTTGAGCAGGATGTGACAGGCAATATCAGCATTACGGCTGCCAGTAAAACGGCTGTGGATCGCTTAAGGCTCTTCATAAAAACCTCCGTTCTGTGATCAGTTCTGAGCGGTAGCGGATACGGTCGCGCTGTATCCGACATCGTGCCATACCTCGCTTGATCCTATCTGTCCTTCGGAGGAGTAGTAAGGCATAGGAAGTGTTCCGCCTGCCTCAGCTGCGCCTGTCAGGACGTCTACTACGGCGTTACCGCCCTCTGTGCCGGGCAGGTAACACATGATTACCGTTGCCCAGTCATCAATATAGTTGGAGATGAGGACATTACGTCCTGCAACGATAAGTGTGATCGTGGGAATATCTGCTTCCTCGGCCAGAGCAATTGCTTCTGCATTGCCGGGCAGAGCGAGGTCACCGGTGATAGAGAGATTCTCCGCATCGCCGTACCACTCGGCATAAGGTATCTCGCCTACACAGAGGAGGACTACGTCACATGTGTCGATCTCATCGGCATCCGTTACTATCTCGAAGCCGATCTCGTCGGCAGCATCCTCAAGAGCTTCAAGGATCGTATTGCCGGATCTCCACTCCATGCCTGCTTCTTCATCTGACATACCCTGCCAGTTGTTTGTCCAACCGCCGCAGAGAACACCCATATCGTCAGCCGCAGGACCTGTAACGAATACCCGCATTCCCTCTGTCAGCTCCATGGGGCCGTCGTCCTTCAGGACTACAAAAGACTCGGCTGCAGCCTGTCTCGCGATCTCGTGGGAATAGTCGGAATTCCAGTCGTAGGCCGGCTCTCTGTTCTGGAAATAAGGATCTTCGAAAAGCCCTGCTGCGATCTTAACCCTGAGTATACGTGTAACGGCATCATCGATCCTCTCTTCGGAGATTTTACCGTCGTTTACGGCCTGAACGATGATATCTCTTGCTTCGTCAAATCCGGCGGGCTCCATGAGCATATCGCATCCGGCATTGATGCAGAGGATGATATTGTCTGCATATGTCTCGCCGGAACAGTTATGGAGAGACTCCCAGTCGGTGATGATCATTCCTTCGAAGCCCATCTCATTCTTAAGCTTCATCAGGTACTCTTCATTCTCATGCATCTTAAGACCATTGAGGGAGGAGTGAGAAGGCATAATGACCTGTACGCCTTCGTCTATCAGTGCCTGATAGACGTCAAGTCTT
>OMQY01000145.1 GCA_900313405.1 uncultured Eubacteriales bacterium | reverse complement strand
CGCGTAGAGCATCTTCATGAGTTCTTCGTCAGGCTCGGTCAGATCCGGGACCATTATCACATTACATCCGGCACGGTATGCGCTGGTCACTCCGTTGGGCGAATCCTCGACTGCAAAAGTCTTCTCCGGCGATATCCCCAACGTCTCGCACGCATAAGCATAGATGTCGGGAGCGGGTTTGCCGTGTTTTACCATATCGGCGCAGATCAGTCTGTCGAAGTGATCGTACAATCCGACCGTCTTAAGAAGGACCTCAGTTCTTTGAAGGTCGTTCGCTGTCGCGAGCGCAACTGTATATCCGTTCTCCCGAAGCCACGTCAATATCTCAACGGCGCCGGGCTTTAAAGGGATTCCCTGATCCGCGATCATCTTCCTGATGAGTTCTTTGCGGTATGACCTGACCTCATCATAGTTGAAGTCTTCGCCGAACCACTCTTTGAACTTCTCCTGCGCGAAAGGTCTACCGAGTGATCTTAATTCGAGCGCCATCGCAGGATCCGCTTTCCAGCCGAAGTGTTCAAGTGCCTCGGGCCAGGCTTTCTGATAATACTTTTCCGTGTCGGTCAGAGTTCCGTCAAGATCGAAGATGACCGCTTCGACAGATATGTTTTTCTTTTCCATTCAGCGATTATATCATGTGATGCGGCATCATTTGCAGCGGCATCATTTGCAGCGACATCATTTGCAGCGGCTGTGATCTTGGAACGTATCACGATGTCATATCTGTAAGCTGCAGATATTTGATCTTGCGGAATATGGGCGCCGATACGAGCACCGTAAAGAAGATCGTGATGAGGGCAGCGTAAAGACAGCCGTTCCACTGGATCCCGCGTTCGAACATTATCTGGTCTGATTCGAGAAGCTTAAGGATTGTCATCTCAAGCGCGTTGCCGCAGATGAGACCTAGGATTATTCCGATCACCGTGCTTACTGCAAGTTCGCTTGCTACGTAGTTGATCGTCTTCATAAGAGAGAATCCGTTGATACGCATTATCGTAAGTTCTTTCTTCTTCTGATTAACGAGCATCGATACGAGATTGAGCAGGATGAAGTATGCGAGCATCGCGGACATGGCGATGAAAAGGATGGCGAGCGCGTCGAGAGAGGATGCGACATCCAGATAATACTCTCTTAATTCGATGTTGTTCTTGAATTCCTTGATCCCTTCGATACCGTTGATGTCTGATGCAAGATCCGGGGACCCCTGTTCGTTCCCGAAGATCAGGAAGGAGTTATACTCGGGTTCCTCGCCGAATACCGATACATAGGTTTCGGGAGTTAAGAAGGAGTAGAAACCGAGATAGTTCTCATATATTCCGATTATCTCGATCTCGTAAGGATTCAGTTTGCCGTCGTAGACGGTCAGGATCTCTCCCGGGTGAACGTCATAGTATTCGGAGAGCTTCTGGTGTATCCAGAGGCCGGGACGTGAGGAGTCGAGGTGGGTTCCCGTCGCAGCATCATTGAGCGTGAAGAAATCGTTGATCTCATCGAGGTCGGTGCAGACGAGCTCGATGGCGGTCGTGGTCTGTCCGATCTTTGCCGGCCGGTAGTGATCGCTTAAAGCGATATAACGGGTCCCGTTGTCATCCAGCTCTTCGAGGATCTGATCGTGTGCGTCGGGGTTGATCTCGCTGTCATATTTGACTTTATAGTAGTAGTGTTCATACAGATTAAACTGATCGTTGATCGAGTTCTTAATGGCATACTGCATGCCGAATCCTGCCGCCAGGAGAGTACAGCATCCCAAGACGCTTACGACCGTCGCGAGGACGCGTTTCTTGTCCGACAGCATGTTCAGGATGATGAGCTTGGGATACAGGAATAAAGACGGTCCGTCGTGCCCATGGTGCTTGTGCGTCTTGGGCACGGGAGGAGCCAGAAGGGTAATGGCATTTGTGGTCAGCATGGTAAGACATGCGAAAACAATAGTTACCGCCGAGAGCACTATCGCGGCCCCGATTACGATAACTGCGAGATATGGCTCGAAAAAGTATTTCCCGGCGCCGTAGACATAGTTGTTGGCATAAGATTTCATTACGATCGGCAGGATGACATAGTATCCCAGGACGGTTCCGATGACCGCTCCGGCAACGGTTCCGCTCAGACCGAACATCAGGTATTTGGACAGGACTTCTTTGTTGAAGAATCCTAACGCCTTATTCGTGCCGATCAGTGTCCTTTGTTCGTCAACGATCCTTCCGAGGGTCGCATAGATCACCAGGGCTGCGATTATTACGAATACGGCTGTGAATGTACGTCCGATGTCCTTGAGGTTGCCGCCCGTACGTTTGATGATGGCATAGGACATGTTAACTCTGACATCCGAGAACAGGAACCTGGATTCGTTGTCTAAGACCGAGCTGTTCTTAGTATCCTCTAATTGTGCCAGTCCGTCCTCATATTCCGCTAATCCTTCGGCGTATTCTTCTTCGCCATCCTCGAGTCTGGCGCGCGAAGCTTCACAGTCCGCAAGTCCCTGTTCATATTCTGCAAGACCTTCGTTATATCTTTGTGTCCCGTCTTCGTATTCGGCAAGACCTGAAAGATATGTGCTGCGGTTTGCTTCATATTCGGCGAGCGAGGCGTTATATCTGTCCAACCCGTCGTTATACTGCGCCCATCCGTCGTCGAGTTCGGCTCTGGCCGCGTTATATTCCGCGAGTCCCTGTTCATACTCTGCCTGTCCCTGATTGTATTCTTCAAGGCCGGCATTGTATTCGTCTGTCTTCTCCTGATAGTACGCGATAACTCTGTTAAGTTCCGCCTGACCCTCGTTGAAACGCGCTAATCCCTCATAATACTCGTTCCATCCGGCCGCTAACTCGGCACTCGTGTCAAGGTACAGAATGTAGAGATCATGCCCGCCTTCCCAGGCGTCGATAGCAATAGCGAGATTATCATATTCAGGGTAAACGGTAAGCAGATCTTCAGCTGCAAGAAGAGCAACATACTGATGCCATGATGACATTCCATCAGGAAGAACAGGCTCGTTGCCCGTTGCGGCGGAATATGCGGACGCGAGTTCCTCATCGCTTATGTTCAGTGAATAGAGCAGTGTCTCCAGGTTGCTGTTCAATGGCAAACTTACATCGATCTCAACCCCGTTCGGCAGGATATATTTTTTGATGTGGGCATCCCGGTCGTGATAGTCGACGGGTGTCCCGATCTGTGACCAGTCGAACATGTCTGCGTAACCGCCGATGAGTGACTGAAGCACTGAATGAAGATTTGAAGAGAAAGGGATAACCTCATTGTTGATCGTCTCCGTTGTCGAGGCCATTTCTTCTTCGAACTGCGGGAGATATTCAATGAGTTCATCGAGTATGGCCTGATACATGTTAAGCCTGTCCAGCGCTTCCTCAAGCTGCTGCCGCCCGGAGTCAATCTGTATCTGTCCTTCGAGTATCTGTGAGTAAAAATATTGAAGCTGCGCGTCAGCATCTGCAAGCTGCTGTTGCGCTTCGTCGAGTCTTGCTCTTCCATCTTCCAGTTCTGCAAGACGCGGCGCTATCTGCGCTTCCCCGTCTTCGAGCAGGGCGAGACTCTCCTGAAGCAGGTTCCATGCATCTGAAAGCTGCGCCTGCGCATCATTAAGCTGAATACGTCCGCTCTCAAGACGGGCCTGCGCATCATCCAGTTCCTGTCTTGATGATTCGAGCTGCGACTGAGCATCTTCGAGCTCGGCTTCTCCGTCGGCAAGTTCAGCCCAGCCGTTGTCGAGCTCTGATCTTGCATCGTTAAGGCGTTCCAGGCTGTCGTCGAGCTCGGCCTGATAAGTATCGATCATCTCCTGGTATTCGTCCCTCAAACCGCTGCAGATCAAGCCGCCCCGTTCCTCGATGAGCGGAGCGAGTTCCGTCTCCATGTTGCGGACAGCTTCGTGGTATTCAGAGTCGAATCTTGACATGCCTTCAGTGCAGTCGAATGTAAGCAGGATGGAGGTGAATAACCCGTGCCTTGCCTCTTCGTCGAATCCGTCTATAGGGATCACGACGCACGGATTGTCGTTGGTGTAAAGCGCGATGCAAAGGTTGTTGGGGTGGTATATGATGCCCGTAACTTTGTATTCGTCGTACATCAGCTGATCAGGCGTTGATCCGCGCTGATCTGTGAGCTTGATGCTGTCCCCTATGTTCACCGAGTTCTCATCTGCTATGGAACGTTCTATCAGACACTCGTTGCTGTTTACGGGAAGTTCGCCTTCAAGGAGTATGGGAGTGTTGATGACATTAGTCATCGAGAGCGCATTGACATCAGCCGTTTTGTCTCCTGCGGACAGGATGCATGCAAGGGTGTACTCCCCCTCAGATGCGCTTATTCCGTCCAGAGAAGCAAAGTAATCCACATCCTCCTGCTTCGCTCCGTAGTTGTAGAATAATTCGGCATCGCGCCAGTTTGACTGTTCATAGTAGGAATCGGCGTTGCCGTAGATCGTCTTGGCGGCAAAACTTACGCTTAAGAATATCGCTGCAGCGAGCGCGGCGATAACGATAACGGAGATGAATGAGACAATCTGCCGTCTGATCGTTCTTAATGATTCTTTAAGCTGCG
>OMQY01000027.1 GCA_900313405.1 uncultured Eubacteriales bacterium | reverse complement strand
TGACTCGAGGATCTCGGGATATAACATGGCTGAGGCTCCCAAGTATCCGATGTCTGAAGTTATCCAGAATACCCTGCTGCTGAATTCCTCAGTATCGAGTACACGTTTAACATCCTCCTGAGCGACCTTACACCGATCCATGAAATTGAGTGCCATATCCAGGAAACTGGTGATCTTCGGTCTCAGGATCCTCTTTGTATTCTTATAGGCCAGTTCATAGAGCTTCTCTTCAGTTAAGCCCTTGCTTTCCGCCATATCTTTATGTATTACTGCACTATATACGCCGTTGGGGCCGCTCATAACGACCCATCTGTAGATGAGGGAAAGATCCATGAATTCCCTGTGGGGTATATCATTCAGCAAAGATCTGTTCTGTTCGGTATTTACCAGCTGGAAGACTATCTTGTCATCTGACTTAGCTGATGCACGGGCCTTGGGCATCAGATCATTGGCGATCGGCATCGCATTCATGATGATATCAGCCCCGCGCTGAATGGCAGAATCGGCATCACCCGTTCTCATATAATCGTTATACATGTCTTCGACATATACAGTCGGAGACACTTGAACATCCGCCTTCGGATTCGTGATACTGACCGCATCCAATCGTCTGTTGACCTTTCTGACCTCACTTACTCTGAGTGTAAATCCTTGATAGATCGGATTCATATGAGACATGAATTCATTTGCAACCTTCTTCTTAAATCTGTCGTATGTCAGCATTTTTTACCTCCTTTTGCCACGACACTGATCTCATCCGTACGCGAATCACTCCTCCTTTCAAACGGATACTTATTACGTAAGATGAGATCGTTTTGAGCGCAACAAAAAACCGCATCCCTTAGGAATGCGGTTATTTGTCTTTTTATTTCACTGTAATGATATCAGACGGTACATGTACCAACAAGTCCCATCATGTTCCATTTTTTGTAATATAACTATCTTGACGGATAAGCTTAAAGGTGCTTATCGGTGATCACGAGAAAGAGATCCCCTTTCTTTACACTTATACTTATACTGTCCTCTCCTTCGCACACACAGTTGCTCACGGTGAGGCTGTAGCCGCCACGGATATCGGCATTATCGAGCGGATATTGAAGTCCGCTCGTAGTAACACCCGTAATAACACCGTTTATGTCAGAAGGGATGAGTGACACGGCAAGAGAACCGGGATCTGTAAGTCCGTCAACCGTGACATTCTCAGGGCCGGACAGAGGGATAATATCCGTAATACCGTCGGTCAATGTGATCTTCTTTCCTTCTTTATGCTTACGCATAGCTACCTGAAGAATAGCCATAACATGATCGATCCTTCCTGCAAGTGTACAGAGAAGAAGGATCTCGGCATCTTCAGGGACCGCATCAAGAGCGATCTCAGTATCGGTGTAGTTTTTTTGAGTAGGATAAACGACGATCGGAACTTTATTGTCTTCAAGTGTCTTTTTTCCATAAGGAGACAGAGAATCCAGATCACCATAGACCGCATCAGGCACTATTCCGTTCGCTATCGCATAATCTGCCCCGCTGTCAGCGCAGATAACGGAATCACATCCGGCAATAAGCCCTGAAGCATCGGGCGATATTCCGGGCCCTCCCGCGATCACACAGACTCGCATGCCCTTACCTTCAATTCGGCTGCCGCTGCCCCGGGATCTTCTTTACCGAAGCATGCACTGCCTGCAACAAGAAGGCCTGCACCCGCCTTATGAGCCTCGGCGATAGTATTAACGTTGATCCCGCCGTCTACCGACAGTATCGCTTCGGATCCCACTCTGTCCATCTCGGCTCTGACAGCCGCGATCCTTTCCGTGGAGCCTTCCATATAGGACTGACCGCCGAATCCCGGACGAACTGACATTATGAGAATGAGGTCAGCTTCTTTTACGTAAGGAAAGATCTTTTCGATAGGAGTGTCAGGATGGATTGCAACACCGGCCTTTTTTCCCAGTTCCCTGATCTGTCCCATAAGTGCTGAAGGATCATCAGAACACTCTATATGGAAAGTTATATAATCAGAGCCTGCATCAGCGAAAGCCTTGACATACTTCTCGGGCTCAGTGATCATAAGGTGTGTGTCGAAGATCATATCAGAATACTTTCTGATCGACTTGATGACAGGTATACCGATCGACAGGTTAGGCACATAGTGACCGTCCATTACATCAAGGTGCAGGAATCTGCATTCCTTCTCAACACTCTCTATATCTTTCATAAGATAACCAAAGTCCGCCGACAGCAGTGACGGTGCAATCTCGAGCATATCTCTCATAATCTCTTCCTCCCGGTATAATCATTGCGTCTTATATACAATTCATCATAGAATTCCTTATATCTGTCATATCTGCCCTGATCGACCTCTGTTCCAAGCGCTCCGAGAACAGCACAGTCAGTCTCGTTTATATGACGGCAGTCATCAAACCGGCAACCGCCGGAGAGCTTCTCTATCTCAGGATATCCGAGAACGACTTCTCCATATTCGACTCCGATCTCATAAAGATCCAAAGAAGTGAATCCGGGAGTATCAGACATAAATCCCTCACCGAACTCAAACAACTCAACATGCCTGGTCGTATGTTTCCCGCGCTTCAAACGGTCACTGACTTCTCCCACCTTGAGTTCTTTATCATCAAGCAGGTAATTGCACAATGTACTCTTACCGACGCCCGAAGGTCCGGCAAGTCCCGTTATGCCCTTGCCTGTGATACGGATGATCTCATCCCTGTCAGGCTTATTGTCTCTCGAAGACATAAAGCACTTATATCCGCATGCCGAATAGATATCATAAAGTCTTGTGCCGGCTTCGGGATCAAGATCCGTCTTGGTGAATATGATCACCGGCATTATATCGTTGATCCTGCATATGATCAGCATCTTATCAAGGAGCTTAAGGTCCGGTACGGGATCCGCGACAGAGAATACCAGGATCATATCAGACAGGTTAGCAAGAGCAGGCCTGATCAACTGATTCTTCCTTGGCAGGACTCTCTCAAGGATATAAGGGATATCCGGATCGCCGGTAGATCCGAATTCGACCATATCACCGACGATCAGATTTCTCGACCTTCTTCTGACTCCGCCGCGTACAGCACAGCTGACGTACTCCCCCGTATCGTCATCGCGTACGGTATATATACCGCCGACTCCTTTGGTGATCCTTCCGCTCCTGAAGCCTTCCATCAGATACAGCAATACTCCTTAAGGCTGAGCATTAGGATCAGCGTTGGGATCAGGCTGAGCATTGGGGTCGGGCTGCGGTACCGGCGTCGGTGTATCCGTCGGAACAGGTGTCGG
>OMQY01000082.1 GCA_900313405.1 uncultured Eubacteriales bacterium | reverse complement strand
GATCATAGGCTGTCGTATAATGATCATCATCGTGAAGTCCGTTAGCATTCACAAAGTGGGTGGACGTACACCCGAGATTCTCCGCCCTCAGGTTCATCAACGCCGCGAAAGCCGTGAGCGTATAACCGGTCAAGATCTCCTGTGACGTCTTCCCGAGCTGTTCCTCCAGATAAGAGGCATTGACTCCGTCAGGACCTACCTCTTCGCCGCCGGCAGGATACTGTGCTATAAAAGCAGATACGACCCCTTCGGCTACGACGTTGGCTGCATCGTTACCCGACGGGAGCATCATGCCGTAAAGGAGTTCAGACACTGTGGTCCGCTCTCCTACGACAAGTCCCATAAGTGTGGAATCATAAGTAACATTGTCGATGGCATTCTGAGAAGTAGTCAGATATGCGGACGTGTCCAGATAATCCAGACCCAACTGGGCTGTCATTATCTTTGTCATCGATGCCGGATAGATCATGTCATCCGGAGCCTTGGAAAGAACTATCTCATCTGCCGTCTTGTCATAGACGCAATAGGAGGCACAGTTGACCTCATCGAGCGTCGGTATCCGAAGTTCAGGTTGTCCTACATCTGCCAGTGTCTTCGATGCGACTGCAGGCATAGTTGCCGTGACTGCAAAAGCAGCAGACAACACTATTGCCATGATCCCGGTTCTGATCGATCTTTTTCTCATTACCTGTTAAGACCTCCCGCGGCCGTATCAGCCGTTATTATCCTCTGTATTTGCTTCAGAAGGAATATCCGGTGTTCCGGCATCGCCTGAAGGCTCACTATTCTCGATATCCTCATCTTCAGGCTCTTCGATCATGTGATCTGCAAGAGCGAAGTCGACGATAGACGCCCCGTTGGCCTTCATAAGTCTTACACCCGAAGTGCCTCTGGATAAGGTAGGGATCTCAGCTGCATTAACTCTGATAATGACACCTGCATCGGTGATGATGAGAAGATCCTTGTCGTTATCGACCAGGGTACAGCCGACAAGATTACCGGTCTTGGGCGTGATCTTATATGTAATAAGTCCCTTACCGCCACGGTTCTGCTGTCTGTATTCCTCGACAGAGCTTCTCTTGCCGAAGCCCTTCTCCGAGATAACGAGCAGTTCACCGCCCTCAGAGACAGGTACCATTCCGACTATCTTATCGTCATCGGCAAGCTTCATTCCTCTTACACCGGAAGACTTACGGCCCGTCTCGCGGACATTATCGGAATCAAATCTGATCGCCTTACCGGAAGCAGACACGAGAATGATCTCCTGGTCGCCTCTGGTCAGTGCAACATCAACGACACGGTCGTCATCCCTTATGCTTACGGCAATGAGTCCGTTCTTATTGATATTCTTATAGCTGACAAGCGGAGTTCTCTTAACGATACCCTTGGCTGTAGCTACGGTAAGATAGAGATCTTCATCGGCAAGATCGTCTACCGGAATGATATTACGTATCTTCTCATCAGGAAGCAACTGAAGGAGATTTACCAGAGCCGTTCCTCTTGAAGACCTTGACGTCGTCTCGGGGATCTTGTATCCCTTGATCTTGAATACACGTCCGGTATTCGTAAAGCACATAAGGAACTTATGTGTAGTAGTAGTAAGAATCTTCTCGACATAGTCCTCTTCACGGGTGCTCTGTGCAGAGATCCCGCGACCGCCTCTGTGCTGCTGCTTATATGTGTCTATAAGCTGCCTCTTGATATAACCGAAGTGAGTAAGTGTTACTACGATATCCTGCTCCTGGATCAGTGACTCATCATCTATATCCTCGAAAGAGCCGTGGATGATCTCAG
The DNA here is from genome assembly GCA_900313405.1 of uncultured Eubacteriales bacterium. The sequence continues at coordinate 3,014 of OMQY01000082.1, read as the reverse complement.
TACGTCTCGGTGTGGCGAACTTACGCTTGATCTCGAGTATCTCGTCCTTGATCGTCTGATGGAGGACTTCCCTGTCGGACAGTATGAGCTTATAATACTCGATCTTAGTCTCGAGGTCTGCGATCTCGGCGAGGAGCTTCTCTCTCTCGAGACCTGTAAGACGGCCAAGACGCATATCTACGATGTGCTGAGCCTGCTTGTCCGTGAGACCGAATCTCTCACCCATCCTGATCTTGGCTTCCGCCTCAGTTCTCGAGGATCTGATGATATTGATGATCTCATCGATATGATCCATGGCAAGAAGGAGACCCTCGTCAATGTGCTTCTTGGCTTCCGCCTTCTCGAGATCATACTGTGTCCTTCTTGTAACTACATCCTCCTGGTGAGCGATGTAATACTTCAGGGCATCAATAAGAGATATCGTCTTGGGCTCGAGCTTGCCGTCGGCATCCGGAACGAGCGCGATCATATTGGCACAGCATGCATCCTGGAGCGCACAATTCTTGTAGAGCTGATTCAGGACAACGTCGGGGTTGGCGTCCTTCTTGCACTCGATAACGATCCTGACCATCTCGTTACGGTCTGACTCGTCACGAAGTCCTGAGATGCCTTCGACCTTCTTATCCTTTACAAGATCGGCCATCCTCTCGATGAGCCTTGCCTTATTAACAGCGAAAGGCAGATCGTGGATAATGATCCTCTGTCTTCCGGAGCCGAAGTCTTCGATATCGGCATGAGCTCTTACCATGATCCTGCCTCGACCGGTGGTATACGCTTCTCTGATACCGGCAGTTCCGAGTATCGCTCCGCCTGTCGGGAAATCAGGTCCCTTAACTACTGTCATAAGTTCATCAACGGTGACATCGGGGTTGTCGAGCATCATTACTACACCGTCTATCGTCTCGCCCAGATTGTGAGGCGGGATGTTCGTTGCCATACCTACGGCGATACCGACGGAACCGTTAACGAGGAGATTCGGGAATCTTGAAGGAAGAGCTACAGGCTCCATCTCGTGCTCATCGAAGTTCGGTCTGAAGTCTACGGTATTCTTGTTGATATCGCTCATCATCTCGAGCGATATCTTGTCGAGTCTCGCCTCCGTATAACGATAAGCTGCCGGCGGGTCTCCGTCGAGAGATCCGAAGTTTCCGTGTCCGTCTACGAGCGGATGCCTGAGCGAGAAGTCCTGTGCCAGACGAACGAGAGCATCATATACGGATGCATCGCCGTGAGGATGGAAACGTCCGAGAACATCACCGATCGTAGTTGCACACTTACGATAGGGCTTATCAGGAGTAAAGCCCTGTGTGAACATGGAATAGAGTATCCTTCTCTGAACGGGCTTCATTCCGTCTCTGATATCAGGAAGGGCACGATCCGAGATAACCGACATCGCATAGTCGATGAAGGACTTCTTCATCTCCTTCTCGAGATCTACCGGTACTATAGTATTCTGTTCAGACTTGAAGACCGAGTCCATCTCGGCTTCCTGCTGCTTACGCAGTTCCTTGGAACTGTCATTGCCGTTTGCCATATTGACCTCCGTTGACGTGATATACTGTCACCGAATAATTATACCATAACGCATGGTTCTTTTATTATAATTATAATAATATTTATAAGATATATTTAAACTTAAGGGAATTAAGGCAAAACTAGTGTAAAATCCTCAATTAATTGAAAATCCATGCAACAGAGCATAGAATCAAATCGTCATACATACGACAGAACGATAAGGAGTTGCAGATGGAAAAGTATTTTTCGCTTCCTGATACAGAAGAGTTGGTAGAGCTTTATGCCAACGATGTGCTCAGAGTATGCGTTTTCTATCTGGGCTCGAGATCGCTCGCGGAGGACGCCTTCCAGGACGTCTTTCTCAAGGCGATCAGGAAGAGAGATACTTTCGAGGGAGGTTGTCCTCCTAAGTACTGGCTGATGGCGATAGCAAGGAATGTCTGCAAGGACTACCTGAAGTCACCCTGGTCGACAAGGACCGGCAGTTACGAACAGATGACCGAAGATTCCGGAGAGCAGTACGGAGAGTACCGCACTTCGAATCCTAAGATCACACCGTCGGTCGACGGACGCGATCAGGAAGATGAATATTTCGATCAGCTCGAACCCGAAGGAGATCTCTGGGATGCGATAATGGCACTCCCTAACGTATCGAAGGAAGTCGTTCTGTACAGATATTATTGTCAGATGGACAACAGATCCATAGCGGAGGCTTGCGGAGTCACCGAGAGTACCGTCAGGAGCAGGTTGTTCAGGGCAAGGAAGATATTGGCAAAGTATGAGAGGAAACATGGCAGGGCGCCGGGAGAAGCATATGAGGAATCCGTTTGACAGACAGATAGCCGACACGATCAGGAATGAACTCGGCAACATAAAAGCTTCTGACGACCTTATTGCCAGAACGCTCGCAAGGATAAACGATGAAGGGATCGACAAGGAGAGCAACGGTCCTTCTACACATCTGTCAGCTCTCAACATGGGATACATCAGACAGCAGGAGCACAACCGCGAGAAGCGTGACCGGAAGATCTCCCGCCTCGTACTGGGAACACTTGCAGTCGCAGCCGCTTGCTGCGTAACATTTAATCTGCTGAGTTTCCTGAGGAACGATCCGAACAAAGTCACGTCGGTGGCTACATCACAGCCTGACCAGACTGTAACAGCCACTATCGCGGCCTCCGGCGTCATCTCTGACACAGATGTATCCGGAAGAACTGCCGACTATTCAGGATACATCTACAGGAACAACGTTTCCGTGACAAGCAGCATCTACGTCCCCGATGGTTCCGTCAGCAATATGAAGCCTGATGCATTCAGGAATATGCGTCTGCCTTCAGACTATAGGACTCTTTGACGGCTTACCGGCCTGACGCGGGTAACGTGCGGGAGTGTGATGAGTCTTACGGATAACGATAACTGACCGTTCTATATCGGTACCGGGGAGACAGAACTCCTCGGTTTTCTCTATCTTGCCGCCTAATTCCCTGAGTGCAGCTTCG
>OMQY01000048.1 GCA_900313405.1 uncultured Eubacteriales bacterium | reverse complement strand
TTGAGCCTAAGTCCAGAGTTAACGAGATGATCAACAACTTCATCGAGCCCGGTCTGCAGGATCTCTGTGTATCGAGAACGAGTTTCTCATGGGGTATTCCGGTTACTTTCGATCCCGGTCATGTTGTCTATGTATGGATCGACGCGCTCTCGAACTATATCACGGCACTCGGTTACGGGAATGACGAGTATGATGATTTTGACAAGTACTGGCCAGCCGATATCCATGTTATGGCCAAAGAGATCATAAGATTCCATACACTTATCTGGCCCGCCATGCTCATGGCTCTGGATCTGCCTTTGCCCAAGAAGGTAATAGGTCACGGCTGGATCACGTTCGGCGGCGGTAAGATGAGCAAGTCCTCCGGCAACGTTATCGATCCGTTCATCCTCTGTGACAGATACGGTGTCGATGCGCTGAGATATCATCTCTTAAGAGAGATGCCGTTCGGTGCCGATGCTCCTTATACGAACGAGATGATGTTCAACAGGATCAATTCCGACCTGGCTAATGACCTCGGTAACCTCGTATCGAGGACGGTCGCGATGGCGATCAAGTATTTCGACGGAACACTGCCTTCTGATAGGGAGGCCGAAGACATCGACGAGGATCTTCTTTCCATGTTCGATGCGCTGCCTGCTCAGGTAGTATCTGACTTCGAGACACTTCATATCGCTGACGGTCTCGAAAAGATCTTCCGCGCGATCGCCCGTGCCAACAAGTACATCGACGAGACGGCACCCTGGATCCTTGCCAAGGATGACAGCAAGAAGATAAGACTTGCTACGGTTCTTTATAATCTCCTGGACTGTGTAAGACGCGCCGCTATCCTCTTAAGCCCCGTAATGCCACACACCGCACCCGAGATCTATAAGCAGATCGGCGCATGTGAGAAGTGCACTACACTCGATGCGGCATTCACAAGGGGCGCACTCAAGGCTGATGTTACGGTAGAGAAGGGACCTGTCCTTTTCCCGAGGATCGATATCGCGGCAGAGCTTGCCGCACTCGAGGCTCTTAATCCCGCACCTGCCGCAGCGGATGCTGACGGCTTTACACCCGAACCCATGAAGGAACTGTGCACTTTCGATAACTTTGAGAAGCTCGACCTGCGTGCCGTTAAGGTCCTCTCCTGCGAGAAAGTACCGAAGTCCGATAAGCTCCTGAAGTTCATCGTAAATGACGGATTCGGCGAGAGACAGGTGCTCTCCGGTATCGCCAAGTACTACGAGCCCGAACAGCTGGTCGGCAAGACTCTTGCCATGATCGTCAACCTCCAGCCCCGTAAGATGATGGGTCTCGAGAGCAACGGAATGATCATGTCCGTCAAGGACGGCGATAAGTTCCGCGTAGTCGAGTTCGATGATTCGATCAAGGCCGGAGCCGATATCTCCTGATGAAGGAAACGACGCATCACGCACGGATGGCTGAGGAAGTCTTCGATACTCACGCCCATCTATATGACGACAGGTACGAGCAGGAAGGCATAAGTCCTTCTGACGTACTCAGACGTGCGTCCGAAGCCGGCATCACGAGGATCCTTATCCCCGCAGACTCGATCGAGAGTTCAAAGGCAGCTATCGACTATGTGAAGGCGCATGACGGGGAATCCGGTGTCAGTCTTTTCTGTTCTGTCGGCATTCATCCTCATGAAGCGTCAAGCTACGATCCGGCGGCTGACCGGCAGTTAAGACTGTGGCTTGGTGACCGCGATGCACTTAAGATCAAGGCGTTAGGTGAGATAGGGCTTGATTACTACTATGACCTGTCTCCGCGGGATATTCAGCGTGACGTCTTCAGACGCCAGCTTGATATGGCTTATGATCTTGATATTCCCGTGATAATCCATAACCGTGAGTCAACCGGTGATCTGATCGACATCTTAAGGGAATTCACGAGCCGCGGCAGGCTCAGGAACAATCCGGGAGTCATCCACTGCTGTTCGACGTCTCCTGAGATCGCAAAGGAACTTGTCGGCATGGGATTCTATATCGGAGTTGACGGGCCGCTGACTTATAAGAATAATAAGAATACACCGGCTATATGTGAGGCGGTACCGCTGTCGAGGATCGTGATCGAGACAGACAGTCCGTATCTGACTCCCGAGCCGAACAGAGGTCGGATAAACGAGCCGGAGCATGTCACTTTTGTGGCTGACAGACTCGCCGGGATCAAGGGGATAACAGTCGACGAAGCCGTACGGGCAACGACAGCGAACGGTTTGGCAATGTATGAGATATAAAGCAGGAGGGTACTTATGAAGCTCAAGAGCAGAGAAGTGGTATTGATCGCCATAGCGACGATCCTGGTCATAGTACTGATAGTAGGTTTTGTCCGCGACCGGAATACGGCGCTCCTTAAGAGGACGGCACCCTTTGATTACACTTCGGATATGTCAATAGTTGAGATGGATAAGCACGGAATGTTGCTCAACCGTTCTGCATATGAAGCTAAGATCAGGGTCGGCTCCGAGGACCCCTACGATCTCATTCTCGAGATCTACGATAACACGGACGTTGACGCAGAGGCGTTGAGTTTTGACGATCTCAATCAGAATTATCTCTACTATGAAGAGTATGAGTCATTCAAGAAGACTATCCTTCGTAATTACGACCTGGTCCCCGAGCCGGATGCCGATACGAGAATATGGGCATACGGAGCGGAGTATAAGGGACACGATCTGTACCTGATCCTCGACATAGAGGGGAGTAATGCCGGCAGTGAGGACCATCTCGACGGAGGGGATGTGTACCTTTACGTCTATTACACAAGGTGACGGGAAAGAAGAGTTTAATATTCTCAAAAAGTGGTTGACACGATCGCCACATATCGTATATACTTCTTGTGCGCTTGAAGAGCGCCCCGGTAAAACTTAGATGGAAGCTTAGCTCAGCTGGGAGAGCATCTGCCTTACAAGCAGAGGGTCACAGGTTCGAGCCCTGTAGTTTCCACCAAGACGGCGCAGTAGTTCAGCTGGTTAGAATGCCAGCCTGTCACGCTGGAGGTCGAGGGTTCGAGCCCCTTCTGCGTCGCCATTCGACCGGTCGCAAGACCGGTCGATTTTTTGCCCAGATA
>OMQY01000085.1 GCA_900313405.1 uncultured Eubacteriales bacterium | reverse complement strand
TACGTCTGTCTGGTTTATGCCCGCCGGCGATATCGAGAGTGCGATAAGAGAGTACGATATCGACTACTGTGCATCGTCGTTCGAGGAGCTTTTTGATGTTCTTAAGGATTGGGCGAAGAGAGAATAAATTTTTCTATTTATAATGAACCTGAACGATACTTGATACGTCTTATAGGTATAAAGCAAACAGATGGCTTTAAGAAAGGCAAGGTAAAAGATTATGTCAGGTTTGGTATTCGGCAGCATCAGGAAAGAGACGGAGCATATAAGAAGAGGTACACATAATATCTCTTCGGATGTTGTCCGCGGTATAGGTTCGATCATGTCGCTGGTAACGGCGATCGCGGCACTTGCCGTCTTCGGGATCCTCATCGTCAGTTTCTCGACATCGGGCGGCTTCGGGAGCATTACTTCAGATATAACTCACATCGGCGGTAATGCGTCCGAATTCTACGACACGCCAGCGCTGGCCGTTCTCGGCGGACTTAACATCTCACTTCTCGTTATGTCATTCATCCTCTTCTTCAGGAATGAAGGAGCCCTGATGCGTGTTCTCGGCGGCATAGCGCTCGTAACTCTTATCGGAAGTTTTAGCGCGGTCGCAGTAATGATACATATGGATGAGCAGGGGAAGATCAAAGACCCTGAGAGACTGAAGACACTGTTCTACGGCCTTTTGATCGCAGTTCTCGTCTCTTCCGTCGTAAGCTTTGTTCTTACTCTGGTCCGAGAAAAGGAGATGGCCGGAAGCTGCCTGAGACTTACGATATTCTCGTTCGGTCTTCTGCCGCTTCTCACTCTCTGCATCGAGAATATCCTGGCACTTATCGTAGGTGCGGTGGGAGTATTTATCCTGGGTGCTGTGCTCTCCGGAGACAGTTCTTCTTCAAGCAGTGCCGGCAGTGAGGCAGTATCTCCGAGGAGAGCCGTACCTACAAAGCCTGAGGCAAAGACGGTATCAGATTCGGAGAAGCGTAATGCGATCTATGATATCAATAAGAGATATAAGGACGGCTGCACGGCAATAGTCAGAAGAAACGGCGAGATAGGTGCCTTTATGTTCTCGGATAAGACAAACTATGAGATCTCACAGCTGCGTAAGAGTCTCGAGAGGGAAGCAGAACTTCGAGGTGTTAAGGGCAAAGTAAGTATCTACTGATATAATAGGAATGTGATCTGCCGATCAACAGAATATCATAAAGTGAGGGATCAATATGAGAAAGACTAAGCAGGTTGTTATAAGTGTACTTTTGTCAGCTCTTATGTTGGCAGCCTGTTCTTCCGGGTGTAAGACTTTTATGGAGAAACACGATCTCTCACTGAGTCCTCAGGGATCCTTCTCCTTTGATACCAAGGCATATGACCGTGACGGGAATGAGCTCGATATCGTCGAGAATGTAGAAGTCGCCATATCTGAGACTTCATGCGATGACCGTGACGGGTATAAGATCGTAGAAGCTGTCTTCGAAGTTGATCTGAACGGATTACCGGAGGGTTACAGGTTCTCATCGTGGCAACTTGCTTTTGACAAGTATACCGGGACATCTTTCGAGTATTATCAGAATGCCGGTGATGAGCAGCCCGCTGAGTTTACATTTGACTGCCGGGGGGATAAGCCTGCAGTACAGATGTCCTATGATACAATGCGTGACGACGAGGCGGGGATACTGACCATTATCATCAGGGTTACGTGCCCGGAGGATTATGACGGTACCGTCTTCCAGATGGGATATTCCGACGCAGAGATAAATGACGCCGACCTGAATTGGCCTTACTCCGAGCGGCTATATACTTTAGATGAACTCCCCGGCTTTGATACCAACGGCCACGAGTACTACTACTTCAGCTATGGTGATTGATCTTCCCGTATCAGAATTTAACGCTGAGAGAACCGACAACTGAAACGGATATTAAGACAAGTGATGCCGACGCTGTTGCAACTCCCCAACATGAGGTACCGCCGGCGACCTTACCGAGTTCATCTTCGGAGAGTTCCTCCTGACTCGGCTGAAGGATACTGTCCAATTCCTCCTCGGAGATCTCATATCCATGTTCTTTGGCTACGGGGATGATGGTCTCGTAGTAATTGGCGGCACCGGCTTCGCGTCTTGCTTGAACGGCAGCAGTGACTTCTGTCGCGAAGGACTCGTCATTACTCATTCTGTCGAAAAATTCTTTTGCAGTCTTCATATCAGATCCTCCCAAATTCAAACAGGCTTCTTGATACACATATTATAGTTTATATAAGATCCTTTCTCCACAGTAAAAACGAGGCGTCGATAATGATCATTGCACATAAAAGGAGTTGCCTCCATGTGAACAAGTCACTTCGGAGACAACTCCTTCGTATATCTGCTTACAAGCCGTCAGGCTCTGAGTGTTATGCCGTACTTATCGTTAAGGTCCTTGAGGATCGTATCTACGAATCCGTCGATGACTTCCGGCTTGAATTCCTCGTCCTTAGGCGTGAATACTACGCTATATGCAAGACTCTTCTTATTCCCGAGCTGAACGCCTTCATATATG
>OMQY01000165.1 GCA_900313405.1 uncultured Eubacteriales bacterium | reverse complement strand
TTGCTCTACCCCTGAGCCACATTGGCTTGATGTGCCTTAAAATAATAATGATTAGAAAGATTGATGTCAAGTAAATAATGATATAATTATCGTGTCAGGAGGTCGTATAAGATGCGTGAACGGTTAAGCAGTAAAGGAATAGCAACGAAGATGCTGTCTTCTGTTGTTATGTTTGCCTTTATCGCATCATCTTTTCTTGTAACTTCCTGCAACCGTAAGGATGGAGACTATCCCGATATCGGCTCTCCGACGACATTAGATGCAGATCAGACTATGCCGACAGAATCGGCCGTCAGTACGACCGATCCGACCGGAAGCGCAACTGATACAGGAGACTTTGTAACGATAACAGTTGCTCTTCCTTATTCCCAGTCTACCGTTAAGCGCCTCTCAGAGCTCTACTATCTTAAGAGTAACGGTATGCTGAGCGACGGCGATAACGGGAGCAATATATCTCTTGATCATCTTGATACAGTGTCTACACCGTGGTATATCAATTCGATTCAGACACCCATGAACGGTGTTGATCCTTCGACTCTGTCCGAGTGGAGAAGCGGAGGATATCTGCCGGACATCTATTTGGCTGAGGATATCGGATCGGTAATCGGAAGCGGGGATGCGGCTCCTCTGCAACAGTATCTTGCAGATAACGAACTTGTCGGATCTTTGTCGGTGTTTGACGGTGCCATCGATGCACTGACGAGTAACGGAAGTATTTATGGAATACCTTTATATGCTACCGCAGTCATTCTCGGCATCAACCTTGACTATGTTCCCGATTCCGGAGTTCCGGGTTATCTCTATACTGTAGATGAACTTGAGACTTATCTTCAGGATGTAGCAGCCATGGGAGTACAGGGGGAAGAGGAGACTCCCGCATCAGATCTTATCCCATTCGCGGGTGCATATACCCTTATTCCTTATATTGCACAGGCTTTCTCCGGTGTTCCGACCGGTTTTATGGCACATGATGAGTACGTAAGAGGCAATACTATCGCGGCATCTACGGCAGTCAGGAATGTGCTTGGTTACATAGACAGACTCTATGCTGAGGGTCTAAGCAGTGATAGTGATGCTAACGGTGATGATCCGATCGCTGCACGTAATGCCGGAATGTGGATGCTCTCCAGTGAAGAGATGGAGAACTACGATTCATACTATCCCGGGAGGATGTACTATCTGCCGCTTCCGTCTTATGACAGTGAGACCCCTTCCGTTCCGATGCTTACGATATATCCTATGTGTCTGTCTTCAGAGAGCGAGCATGGAGCCTTCGCTGTTGAGTTCGCTTCGTTTATCGCGCTTGATCCGGACGCCCAGATGCTTATCAGAAGGCTTGAGCCAAGACACGGTTATCTTCCGCTCATACGTAACGGTGCGTTATGGCTCGATATGGCCGACAGTACGGATAACGGCAGACTGGTGTCTTATTATGAGCCTCTGATGGATAGTGCGGTTTATTGCCCGGGTAATTACGGCAGCGAGCTCTATACTGCCGTCAATTCTTATATTTTCTCTTATTCTGCGAACAGGTCTGACGAAGGTGAGACGGCAGGGTTCTCTCTGCAGGAGTGTTACGGAGGATACTGATCATGAATAACGGCATCTCGGATATCAAGGTCAGGAAGCTGAGAGTCGGTGATGCAACACTGCTCAGACAGGAAAAGATCCTGTGCGGGACCGGCGCCGAGGTTACCGATATTGTCAGGAAACTGACAGAGGGCGGAAGTGATGCTTATACGGCGATCCGTCCGGATGACAGTATCGCTGCGCTCTGTGTCGTAAAGACAGACGGTGTAGCTGACACATCAGCTTCTCTTCGTATATATACAGAGCAGAATGGTGTTGTTATGCCGTCTGATAACGACATGATCAGGATACTTGATGCCGTGCTGTATAAGAGCTTTATCAAACGAGGCATCTACAGGATATCGATAGTTCTCGATGTGACCGACACTGTAACAGAGAATATCCTGCTGTCTATGGGTTTTGTTCAGGAAGCGGTGCTTCATTCATATTTCAGAGACGGAAAGAGCTATGATGATGCAGCACTCTTCTATATACTTGCACCGGCATTCAAGGGGTATAATGTCTGCTTTGTTCCTTTCCAGCGTGGTATACTTGCAGTCTATGGAGGGGAAGATCATGTAAGTAAAGTCGAGTTTCATCATTATGGAACAGCTCCGGAGAATGTTTTCGCTTCGGATTGTGCCGATTATCTCGGAATACTGGATGATGAGGGCAAGTTCCGTAAGCGTGGAGCTCCGGAATATGAATATGGTGCGGATGATATATCCTTCCTGCCGGGCGAGCTTATCAAGGCATTTATCGAGCTTAAGGAATACTTTGCAAAGCAGCGTGAGGCTTTTGATATAAACATCCGTCCGACCAAGCATGCGACTGATTTCCAGCGGCGGGTATGGGATGTTCTTGCGACGATCCCTTACGGGGCTACATACAGTTACGAGGATGTAGCTCTTGAATTGACAGAAGGAAACGTAAAAGAAGCACGTAAGATGACAAGAGCAGTAGGTGCTGCGTGCTCTGATAATCCGGTACCGGTGCTGGTGCCGTGCCACCGTGTTATCGGTAAGGACGGTATGCTCGTCGGATACACAGGCGGAGTTGAATTCAAGGATTTCCTTCTCCAGCAGGAGGCTTTCCCGGCACCTATATTATGATATCTATTTGGAGGTTGATATAATGGCAAAACATGATAAGAGAGATATCGGGGTATCGGCTATACTTAATCCGGTCCCCGTAGTTATGGTCTCATGTGCGGGTAAGGACCCGGAGAAGGTCAGACCTAATATAATAACGATAGCATGGGCCGGGACCGTAAATTCGGAACCGCCGATAGTATCGATCTCAGTCCGTAAATCGAGACTGTCACATGAGATCATAAGCGAGACGGGTGAGTTTGTCATCAATCTGGTCACCAAGTCTCTTGCAAAGGCGTGTGACCACTGCGGAGTCAGATCAGGAAGGGATGAGGATAAGTTCGATGTCTGCGGCCTTACTGCCGTTAAGGCTGAAGGCCTTGAATATGCATATGCGATCGCTGAGTCGCCGGTCAATATATCGTGTAAAGTTAAGAGCGTGACGGAACTTGGAAGCCATGACATGTTTATTGCAGAAGTCGTTGCCGTAAGGGCAGATTCTTATTTGTTGGACGATAACGGAAGGCTGTGTCTGGATAAAGCAAAACTGGTCGCATACAATCACGGCGAGTATTTCCTGCTCGGCGAGAAACTCGGTTTCTTCGGATATTCGGTAGCGAGTGACGAGATTTTCGAGAAGAGGATGGGTTACAGCCGTAAAGAACGTGATAAGTATAAGCATGTTCGCGAACAGGGAAAAAAGAACGGAAAGAAGTATTGATATGGAATTCTTGGATATAACCAAAGTAAGTGAAGGAAGATTCATCACCAGATACGATGTCAGATATAAGACAGCATCCGGAAGCATCAAGAACTACGAGATGATCAGTCGCGATAAGGATATTACTTCATTTGAACAGCTTAGAGAACACAAGGCTCAGGCTGTTGTCCTGATCATGCATTCGCGTGACGGGGAGAAGATCCTTATAAACAAGGAATTCAGGATGGCAGTAGGCGACTATGCATATAATTTCCCTGCCGGCCTTATAGATGAAGGCGAGACCAGTGAGCAGGCGGCAAAGCGGGAACTGTGGGAAGAGACCGGACTCGAGCTCGTTGAAGTTAAGGATGTTATGCCGATCTCCTATAGCGGTGTCGGCCTTACTAACGAACAGAGTAAGGTTATCGTAGGCGTTGCAGAAGGCGAATTCTCTCCGAGCACGTCCGATGAGGAGGAGATAGAAGCCTCTTGGTACAGCAAAGAGGAGATGAGGGAGTTGCTGAAGTCAGAACAATTCGCTGCAAGAACACAGGCATATTGCTGGTTGTGGGCAAATTCTTGATCCTGATCATGATTCTGCCTTGACTTTATAACTACTTACCCATATAATTCTATGGCTGAGTTATCTCTTGCATGGTGGGATTAGTTCAGTTGGTTAGAGCGCCAGTTTGTGGCACTGGAAGTCATGGGTTCGAATCCCATATCCCACCCCACTTTT
>OMQY01000086.1 GCA_900313405.1 uncultured Eubacteriales bacterium | reverse complement strand
TGCCGGAGATGGACGGTATCGAATGCTTCGATAAGATCAGGAACCAGATGGGCGGCAAGAACAAGGATACAAAGGTCGTTGTCCTCACTGCAAACGCCGGTGAAGAGAACAGGGTTCTGTATGCCAATGCCGGATTCAACGGATATCTCGTCAAGCCCGTAAGCGGAGAAGACCTTGAGAACGAGCTCATCAGCTGTCTTCCCAAGGATCTTGTCAGGATCACGGGCGGCGACGATGAGATCCTTGAAGACACAGTTTCCTGGATGCACAACACCCAGAAGAAGAAGAGGATCGCCATCACAACAGAGAGTATTGCAGACATTCCTCCTGAACTCATCAGCAGATTTGACATAGCTGTTATCCCTCATAAGGTATTAACATCTGAGGGCACTTCCTTCCGCGACGGCGTTGATATCGATACAAACGGCGTATTGTCGTACATGGAGGATGAATCCCACACAATGCTCCCGCAGCCGCCGGATGTCAAAGAGCTTGAGGAATTCTATGCGGAACAGCTTACAAAGGCAAACAACATCATCCATATCTCCGTCTCTTCCAAGGTTGCAAACAGCGGATGCATGGCAGCCATGGAAGATGCGAACTCATTTGACAATGTTACCGTTATCGACAGCGGACACCTGTCGAGCGGCCAGGGTATCATAGTCCTTGCAGCATGCCTGATCGCAGATTCAGGCCGTAACGTTGACGAGGTAGTCAGCCTCCTTAAGAGCATCATCCCCAAGGTGCATACGAGTTTTATCGTTGATAACCTCAATTACCTTGCGAGATCCGGACAGGTCAGCATGCGTGCTTCCAACCTCATGAACTCATTCATGACAAAACCCGTGGTAGTCATGAAGAAGGGTGTCCTGAAGTCAGGGAAGGTCTATTTCGGATCGTCGAAGAAAGTCTGGAAGAAGTACATCAAGTCCAGCCTGGCCGGCATCAAGGTCAACGCACGCGCGCTCTTCGTCACTTACGTCGGTCTCAGCAAACGTGACCTTGACTGGATCAAGGAACAGATCGGAAAGTATGCTCATTTCAATAAGATATACTTCATTCAGGCCAGCCCCGCTATCGCAGCAAACTGCGGGCCCGGAACGTTCGGACTTCTTCTCATGGAGGATTTCATCCCGGATAAGGATAAATAAGACTTACTTCTCCAGATAATCTATAAACTCGAAATCAACAGTATACTGTACGTTCGAGAAAGCGGATATCATCTCAATGTATTTTTTGATCAGATCCTTGGCACGCTGATCTGCTGTCATCATGACCTGGCCGTTCTTGATGATGGACAGTTTGGAATAGAGGTTTGTCTCCCTTATCGCATTCGTGACGTCGGAGGCAGTTATCTTATTCTCCTGCCTCCATGCAGACTGTGATTCCACGGCAACTGAATTGATGTCATATGAAGAGGAATCGATACTCACCTCGCCAATGAGAGTTGCATGAGGCATCCTTACCTTTATGTGATTCCCCTGTGTTGTCATGGTTACCTTGCTCATATCGATACCGACCTGTGCGGATCCGCTGTATTCTATCCAGAATTTACGGTCTTCCTGAGAGATCGCGAAGATCCCCGTATCAGCAGGCTTAACGGCCTTTGCAACGTTATGGAAATAGACCTCGAGGGTCGCGAGCTGGCATATGTTGCGTATCTGGATCTCATCGGGCTTACCGCTTCCGATGACTGCACCTGTCAGGTCAGCATCCTTTGCGTCATATTGCACGTTGGAAGATACGACGCGGGCTTTCTTGAGAGTCTTCTTGTGAGGCTCCTTGCCGCATCCGCTGATGAGCAGTGCACAAAGGGACAGGATCAAAAGAACAGAAGTTATCTTCTTCATTATCATCCCTCCTTCCAGACTATCTCAAGCTTAACGCCGGGATAGAACTGCTTTACGATGGGGTCCGTGATGGCATGCACTTCAGCTTCCGTATTATGCCTTGCATATTCGAACATCTTGGTATCAGCTTCAACACGTTTCTTCAGGTCTTCCTCACACCTTGTCTGTGCATCGATGGAAGTCTGCATGTTGTCGTAGGACTTATCTACAAAGAGATAATCCAGTGTTCCCGCATTGACGTTCATCGACTGGATCTTCACTTTGGGAAGCCTGACAGTGTATGTGTTTGTATCGATCTTATAATCTGCAGAGATCTGGTCTGCATCGATCCCCAGGACAACGACAGCTTCGTAGGCGATATAGTAAATGGGATCCTTGCTGTTTGCATCCTTATAGACCCGGCAGATGGCCTGGTAGTCATATCTTAAGGTCTGAAGTTCATTGATCCCCATAACCTTATCTATCGATGTATGGTTCTCCACGACCTGTGCCTGATTCCTGTTGCCCGCGAGGAGCGCTGCATCATTCTGGATCTTATCCGAGATCGATGAGCCTGCGCTGATCTTCCAGATGACCACGACTGCGATTATCAGGACGAGAATGATGACCCCCATGATAAAGATCATCTTATTCCTGCGTGGCTCCATGACCGCTATTATCTGCTGCTTCCTCATATGTCACCTGTCAGAGAATGTTCTTCTCGTAAAAATGCTTGATTATCGCTCTTCTCGTTACTATCCCTATGAACAGCCCCCTGTCATCCACGATCGGCACGAAATTGACATCCATCGCCCTCATTATCAAATCTTCTATTGGAGCCGTAATGGATACCGGCGTGCCTGTCTCGTTATCTGCCTTCATGTAATCCACATCACCGAGTGACAGCTTCTCGAGCGCTTCCACTGCAATGGTGTGAGGCTCTCCTCCCTCTCCTCT
>OMQY01000123.1 GCA_900313405.1 uncultured Eubacteriales bacterium | reverse complement strand
CGGAGTTGCCTCGACAACGACCTCTTCCGTGACCGAAGTCTCGTCTGTTCCGCCCTCACTTGAATCGATTATAGTCGTGCCTGTCGTATTATTCTCAACGTCTACCGTAACGATAACGACGGAAGCGGGATCCGTACCCTGTGTCTCGGCGGGAGTCTCTGTGGGAGTCGCATCCGGCGTATCACCGTCGGTGTTTCCCGTTACTACGGTGATCTCGGAAGTATTATCACCCTGCTCCTCTTCTGTCTCTTCTTCGATCTCATCGAAGATCGACTCTCTCTCTTCTTCATCCGTGTCACGGCGCCTGGGCTCCGTAAACTGGATGGCAGCACCGCTCACATAACCGATCCTGCCGTTCTCTTCGATCTCAAAGAAACCGTTATCGCATATTCCGACGACGTGGACCTTATCGCCGTATCTGACGGATCCTATCTTCTGTGATGCGGAGGAAGGTTCCTGTCTTATCGAACTTGTCGCGTGCGAATAACCTGTTGTATCGACCATCGTCGTTCCGATGTCATTGATCGTGATCCTGACTTCATTGGCTTCAGCGGCAATGCACTCGCCATAGACATACAGATATTCCCCGTCGACATCGATAAGGTTCCAGCCTGTTGCGGATGTACCGACAAGGTGGACGCGCTGCCCGAGCCTGAGAGTTCCGACATTATCATAATCGATCCCGGGGCCGCTCATGATGTAATGTGACACCGTAACATAAGAATCTTCATCAACGATATCGAAGACCACGCCGTATTCGTCGGTGATCGTCTTGGCAGGCGGCTCGGCCTCCATAAGACATGCGCTGTATGCGTAGAGTTCCTCGTTGTTGTAGTCGATCCTATACCAGCCTGAATCGGATGTTCCGGTTACGTGAACTTCCTGGCCGTAATAGAACTTGCTGACGCTCAGATAGAATATGCCGGGACCCGACCTCATACTGAACGGAGCCGTCGCATACATCGTGGATTCCTGATTATCAAATACTATATCGGAAGGGGCGAATATCGAGGTGTCGGAAAAGGCTCCGGCATCGGCTGCCACTCCTACGGCATCATCGGAATAGAATACGGATGTCGCTTCGGGATCGACGTCCCCATTAGGCGCAACATAGGCTTCTTCGGTATCGGTTCCGAAGTTAAGAGCATTACAGACCCCTACCAATGCAGTCATCAGTAATATCAATGACCCGAGCGCTACCTTTTTGCCGTCCATCCGATTTCTGTTCTCCCCGCAGAATGATCTATTGTGATTTTACCACCGCAAAGCACGTTTGGGTATCTGAACGCTCGAAAATTAACTCCCTCTTAACACGGACTAAAGCATTTTTAACTTTTCGAGCAGACGGCGCCTCGCGGATATGCCGTTACATTCTTTCATTAAGTGGCTCTTTCTTCTTTTATATTTTTGTTTTTTGACGTATTATGTTCACGTCGGAATATCAATTTCTTAACGGGGAGAACAGATGAGAGACAGACGCAAGAACGTCCGGTCAGGACTTAATATCATGATCGTGGGCGCCGGTAAGGTAGGCTATAACCTCGTCGAACAGTTAAGCCGCGAAGGTCATGACATAACCATAATCGATCAGGATCCCGCGAGGATCCAGGACATCACGAATCTCTATGACGTTATGGGTTATGTCGGCAACGGTGCCAGCTACACGACACAGAAGGAAGCCGGTATCGCTGATGCTGATCTCATCATAGCAGTTACTGATTCCGATGAACTTAATCTCCTCTGCTGCACCATAGCCAGACAGTTTGAAGGATGCGCCTCCATCGCGCGAGTCCGTACTCCGGACTACAGCCGTGAAGTCGGCTATCTGAGAGAGAAGTTAGGTCTGGCCTTGATCATCAATCCCGAACTCGAGGCCGCCCGCGAGATGGCGCGTGTCCTTTATCTTCCGACCGCCCTGGAAGTCAACTCCTTTGCTCACGGTCAGGCGGAACTTGCCAAGTTCAAGATCCCCGAGGGCAACATACTCGACGGAATGTCCGTCGCACAGCTCGGAGCCGAGATAACGAACGATATCCTTATCTGCGGCGTCGAGAGGAACGGCGATGTCCATATCCCGTCCGGTAACTTCGTTCTGCAGGCAGGCGACCTTATCTCAGTCGTATCGACCCGTAAGGGATCCAAGTATTTCCTTAATGCCGTCGGCTTTAATACCCGGCAGGTCAAGAGCGCGATGCTCGTAGGCGGAGGACGTTCGGCCTATTACCTCGCCGATCAGCTGATCCGGGCCGGTATCTCCGTCAAGATCATCGAGCGTGACCGCGACAGGTGCGAGAAACTTACGACACTCCTGCCGAAGGCGATCATCATCAACGGTGACGGCGCCAATCCGGATCTTCTTAAGGAAGAAGGCATCGCCGATGTCGAAGCCTTTGTCCCTCTTACCGGTATCGATGAGGAGAACGTTGTTCTGACGCTTCACGCCAAACAGGTATCGAAGGCAAAGATCATCACAAAGATCAACCGTCTGGGATTCAGTAACGTGTTCAACAATATGGATCTCGGAAGCGTTATATATCCGAAGTACATCACGTCCGAGGCGATCATCGCGTATGTTCGCGCCAGGAAGGCCGCGAGCGGGTCAAGCATCGAGACTTTGTATCACCTTTTCGATATGAGGGCCGAAGCGATCGAGTTCAAGGTTACCGAAGAGTCGGAGGTCACAGGCATTCCGCTCCGTGACATGAAGCTTAAGAGCAATCTTCTGATCAGCTTTATCTTCAGGGAGGGACAGTTGATCATCCCGGCCGGTGATGATGTCATCAGGCCGAACGATACGGTCATGATCGTTACCACGAATACCGGATTTACCGACATAAAGGATATTCTCAGATGAATATATCCATGATCCGATACATACTGTGCCAGATAATGAGGATCGAGGGCGCGTTTATGCTCCTGCCTTGTATCGTCGCACTGTGTTACCGCGAGGAGGAAGGCATCATCTATCTCATCGTGGCGCTCGCTCTGATGTCAGTCGGAATGATCGGATGTGCCTTTAAGCCGAACAATACGATGATATATATGAAGGAAGGCTGCATATCGACTGCGCTGAGCTGGATACTAATGAGTCTGTGCGGATGCCTTCCTTTCGTTATTACGGGAGAGATCCCGAACTTCGTCAATGCTCTGTTCGAGACGGTATCGGGTTTTACGACGACCGGTGCGAGCATACTTGACGACGTCGAGGGCCTGTCGCACACGGCACTGTTCTGGAGGAGCTTTACTCACTGGCTGGGCGGCATGGGCGTTCTTGTCTTCCTTCTCGCCGTTATCCCCATGAGCGGCGGCTCCAACATCAATCTCATGAGAGCCGAGAGCCCGGGTCCGTCCGTAGGCAAGCTCGTACCCAAGATCGGGGCCACTGCGCGTATCCTCTATAAGATCTATCTGGCGATGACAGTCATCGAGGTCATCCTCCTTCTTATCGGCGGCATGTCACTCTTCGACTCCCTCTGCCTCTCATTCGGAACGGCGGGGACCGGCGGATTCGGCGTTAAGGCAGACAGCTTCGCGAGCTATTCGGCCTATGTCCAGTGGATCGCGGCGATCTTCATGCTCCTGTTCGGAGTCAACTTCAATGCCTATTATTTCCTGCTCCTGCGTCAGTTCAAACGCGCTTTCACGCTCGAAGAGGTCAAGGGATATGTTGCCATGATAGCGATGGCTGTCGCCGTCGTCTTTATCAGCATCGCGGACAAATATGAGAGCGCATTTCAGGCACTTACCCATGCGTTCTTCCAGGTATCGTCACTTACGTCTTCTACGGGATTCGCGTCTGACGACTTCGACCTGTGGCCCTCCGTTGCCAAATATGTGCTTATCGTCATGATGTTCGTCGGAGCCTGCGCCGGCAGTACCGGCGGCGGTGTTAAGGTCAGTCGTATCATCGTGCTGATGAAGACTATCCGTAAGGAACTGTCGTCCTACATCCACCCCAAGATCGTCCGCAAGGTCAATATGGACGGCAAACCTGTCGAGCACGACGTTATCCGGGCGATCAACGTGTATCTCATCACGTTCTTTTCGATACTGATGATCTCGATATTCATTCTCTCCTTCGAGGATTATGATCTCGAGACGACATTCACCGCAGTCCTCGCCTGTCTCAATAATATAGGCCCGGGCCTGTCAAAGGTCGGACCTACATGTAATTACGGATTCCTCGATCCGTTATCCAAGTTCGTTCTTATGTTCGATATGCTCGCAGGAAGACTTGAGCTCTTCCCGATGCTGATCCTGTTCCATCCGAGTCTTTATAAAGGTGCTATGGATTCAGTCGCCAAGAGGAAGAAATAATATAGGATCCTAAGCGCAGACTGTCAGTTTCCTTCCTTCATGTTGCATCTCGTTAACGAACTCCGCATCTGACTGCAGCCTGTCGAAAAAGTCCCTAGATGAATTCATGGAAAAGTATCCTTATGATCGGTCAAATGTTCCGGTGATAGCAATAGAACCGAGTGTTGCCCAGATAAGGAAGCCGGAGATAACGAGTGTTGCACCCCAGGTCCCGCCGGCTACTTTCCCGAGTTCCTCGTCAGACAGCTCTTCCATGCTCTTTTTGGAAAGCCCGTCGATCTCTTCCTTAGTCAATTCATATCCGTTCTCGCCGGCTATATCGACCAAAGAATAGAGATCACCGCCTCTTGATTCGATCTGCTTGTTGACTTCCTCGACAAATGCAGTATCCTCACCAAGCCTCTCCCAGAATTCTCTTGATGTCTTCATACGAATATCTCCTGTTTATAATATTGCGTTTATCAAATGACTCTCTGCCTTCACACATCTCTGCGCGTCGGCTCAGTCAGCCTGAGTGGTGATAAAGACCGATCCAAGTGTCGCCAGGATAAAGCTGATCCCGAGAAGAGGCGTACAACCTCCGGCCACCTTGCCGAGTTCTTCTTCAGACAGTTCGCCGGAATGAAGTAATTCGAGATCGTCAGCCTGTTGCTTCGTCATCTCGTACCCCATATCGTTAGCTGCTTCGGCGATAGCAGCTCTTACACTCTCGATATCGGGCTGCCCGTCACCGATCTTTGCTCTTACCGCATCATTTACTTCTGCGGCAAAACCGGGATCATTCTGTAATCTCTCAAGAAATGCTGTCGAATCCATCTCATATCACCTCCACATGAAATACCTCCGGGAACCGGATCTTCTTTAAATTATATCAACCCCGTTCTTTTGTTGTAAACAAATATCCCGGGCGGCGGACCGACCGGGATATCAATGTCTGTTTAAGCTGTTAAGAACTTATCAGAGCTGAGGGCCTGCAGCTACGAGAGCCTTACCTGCCTCATTTGTCTCATACTTCTTGAAGTTCTTGACAAATCTTGCTGCAAGATCCTTAGCCTTTGTATCCCATTCTGCTGCATCG